>NZ_JBEOPO010000009.1:0-123650 GCF_040310145.1 Shewanella sp. S1-49-MNA-CIBAN-0167
GGTTCGCTCAATGCTGGGCTACTATCTTGGTTGGCGATAATGGCACTGGGGTGAGACTGGGTTGGCGGTTGAAACCAGGCTTGTTGCGTTGCTGGTAATGACGATATTACGTATGGACTGCTGCTCACCAGTGTTTTGAATCCACTTGCGGATGTCATCATCGCATTACCCCATAGCGTTGTAGCCACTGGGTTGCGATCACCTTGGTCCAACTTGGGTCCGGTTCGCTCAATGCTGGGCTACTATCTTGGTTGGCGATAATGGCACTGGGGTGAGACTGGGTTGGCGGTTGAAACCAAGCTTGTTGCGTTGCGGGTAGTTGCGATTGTGCGATGACACTGGTATCGCCCCATACGCTAGGTTGTTGTTTTTTCGCTTGAGCCTCTGGGCTGAGTAAAAAATTAACCGCCAGTTTAGCGCTGTCAATATGCGTCGCATTATATGGAATGGCAATAAAATGGATATTACTCAAGCTGCCATCACGCATGCGATAACTGCGGATGCTGTCTGGCAAGTCAAAGCGCGCCACTGCTGCTGGAACATCGGCGGCTGAAAAGGTAAATGCCAATGCCAATTCGCTATCACCCATTAAGCGGCGCAGCGCCATGCCGCTGGACATAAAGTGTTGGCCTTTACGCCATAAATTGGGATGTAATTTATCTAAATATTGCCAAAGCACAGGTAACAACAACGCTTGGCTTTGCGCTGTGGCAGGTTGATAAAGTAGATTTTTAATCGCCGCAGGTTGTGAACTATTGAGCACAATTAAGGCGTATTTTAAAAAGCTCATAGCCAAAAAGTCAGGCGGCTTAGGATAGGTAAATCGGCCTGGATGTTGTTGTGTCCACTGGCTTAACTGTGGCAATGTTTGTGGCGGCGTTTGGCTAACCAGATTGTCGTAATAAAAGGTTAACGCGGCTTTGCCCCAAGGTGCTTCCATGCCTAATGTAGGCACACCAAAGTCGCGGGTCATGGCAGGATTATTGTCTGGATCGGTTAAACTAAAGTTGGGTAATTGAGGCACCCAGTTAGGGGTGAGCAATTGATGTTTTGCCATCGCGGCAAAGTTCTCGCCATTAATCCACACGAGATCCACTTGACCATTATGGTCGTTAGCAGCGGATTTTTCTGCCAGTACGCGACTGACCGCTTCACTGGTGTCGGTCAGTTTTACATGATGTAATTTGATGTGATATTGCTGGTCAAGCTGATCCGCAACCCACTGAATATACCTATTGATTTGTGGATCGCCGCCCCAAGCATGAAAATACACCTCTTGATTTGCACCACGTGCTTCAATGTCTGACCATGCTGCTTGCTCATTGGTTTTGGCATAAGCCACACCAGCCCCAAAACTGGCGCATATAAAAAAGCCCAATGCGGTTGCTGCAACAATATGCAGTATAGCTTTAGGCCTTTTTATTAAAAAAATGATCTTATCGAGCGACATTAAGCGACCAATCATAATCTAAAAAATCGATATCCAATTGCTGCTTTTCTGCAGTGGTTTGAAGTGCTGGACTGAGCTTTAATGCGCTAGGATACAGTAATAAAAAGGCATCGATCGAATCCGCGCCGCCAAAGCCTTGGGTAAAATCTTCACCATACCATTTAAAAATGGCTGACAAATAGACCGTATCGCCTTTGGCGTAGTTTCGGCTGTTGTCGCTAAGAAAACGCTCAGTTTGTGCGTTTAGTTGCTGCTCAAGCTTGGCGCCTGTGTAAGCTTCTTCACGCAGCGCAGGGCAACCTATGCTGGCACAGTTTACCGCAAAATGAATTCTAGGCTCATTATATCGATCGCTACCGCGGATCAATTTATGTTCAATATCGTTGAGGCTGCGGGTTTTACCCAATAATGGGATAAAGCTTTTATCCCAAGGTGAGCTAAATAATCCGCCCAAGTCTTTGATGGAGTCGATATCAGGGTACTGGGTTAAGATAAGTTCAAGCGTCCACGCGTTGTAAGCATTGATTAAAAATGCTAATTGTGACGATTTATCCCAAGCATCGAATTCAGTTTGAGTAATGTGACTGAGTTGTGTCAAATAGCCCTGCAATTTGGCATGGTCTTGTTGCATAGCAGAGTAATCTACCGCGCTACTGTGACCTTGGTTTATGGGTTGTACATGTTGGCTAACTAAGTACTGCCAGTCTTGGTGTAACGTCTGTTGCGCCGCTGCCGCTGCAACTTGGGTCGTAACCGATGGCTGCGATTCAGCGGCAAAACTCAGTGAGTTAAAAACAACAGCGAACATAACCACTGCAGTTGAAAATACCTTTACTATTTTATTCATCATGTTTTGCTCACTTACTGTTTGTGCCATTACTCTTGCCTATTCTGTGTGTACTCATTAATCAGTGTTGTCACACAATAGGCGTCAACTCATCTCTCTTTAGCTGACGCCATAATTTGTTAGCCTCTAAAGCATTGATGTTAATGGGCATATAGCTTCATCAACACTGTCTTTAAACCATTAACCACGACGCCATGTGTGGTATTTTTCTAACCAGCCCAGCACTGTTTCTGGCGCGTGGTTACGCTTCCATTCACCGGCGGCGGATTTGTTACCTTCAGCCCAAGTCGGGTAGCTGTGAATGGTGCCTAAAATTTTATTGAGTCCTAATCCGTGTTTCATTGCTAATACAAACTCAGCAATTAAGTCACCAGCATGCTCCGAGACAATGGTAACGCCTAAGATTTTGTCCTTGCCTTTAGGGGTGATCACCTTAATAAAACCGTCGGTCGCACTGTCGGTAATGGCTCGGTCTAATTCGGCAAAGTCAAACCGAGTGACTTCGTAATCAATGCCTTGCTGCTTGGCTTCGTATTCGTTAATACCGACACGGGCTACTTCTGGGTCGATAAAGGTGGTCCATGGGATGACGCGATAATCGACTTTAAACTTTTTAAATTGACCAAATAACGCATTCACTGCGGCATACCAGCCTTGATGAGCGGCCACATGGGTAAATTGGTACGGGCCAACAATGTCGCCTGCAGCGTAAATGTTGGGGTATAAGGTTTCTAAATATTCATTAGTAACAATGGTGCGATTGGTTTCGATGCCTAATGCTTCTAAACCGTAACCGTCTAAGCGGGCACTGCGACCGACGGCGCACAGAAGCTCATCGTATTCGATTGCCAGTTCTTGCTCTTGATGCTTGACGATAATGAATTTTTTATCATCACGCAGCTCACAACGCAGCGCTTGGTGCGAGGTTAAAATGTTGACGCCACTTTTTTGCAGCGCTTGGGTGGCAAATTCAGACACTTCAAGATCTTCTTTGATCATGATGCGATCGGCCATTTCAATTTGAGTCACTTTGGATCCTAAACGGGCAAAACTTTGGGCCAGTTCAGATCCAATTGGACCGCCGCCGAGGACCACTAATTTTTGTGGTGCGCTATCGAGTTTGGCAAATTCATCCCATAAAGTATCGCTGGTGACATAGCCGACTTCTTCAATGCCAGGTAACGGCGGCACAAACGGACGAGCACCCGTGGCAATCACAATACTGCGCGCGGTTAAGCGGCTGGTGTTGCCGTCTGGGTAGCTAATTTCTACGGTCCATGGGTCGACTAATTTAGCATAGCCTTTTACTACGTCGACACCTAAATTGGTGTAACGCTCAACGCTGTCGTGTGGGGCAATATCGGCCACGACTTGATGCACGCGTGCCATGACTTTTTTAAACGAAAACTCAGGGGTGATGTCTTCTAAACCATAATGATGGGCGTTTCTTATCTGCTGGGCTATCTTGGCGCTTTTAATGATCGCTTTACTCGGCACACAGCCATAGTTTAAGCAATCACCGCCCATTTCACCGGCTTCAATTAAGGTGACTTTGGCTTTCACTGCAGCGGCAATGTAGCTGGTGACAAGACCTCCTGCGCCGGCGCCAATCACAATCATGTTGCGATCAAATTTGGCGGGCTTGGTCCAGTTGCTGTATACGCGGCGTTTTTTGATCATATTAACAATCGCCTTAGCAATCAGTGGGAATAAACCTAATAGTGCAAATGACACAATCAGGTTAAATGATAAAATGTTCGCTAAACTGTCAATTTGTGCCAGTTGAGTTCCGGCATTAACATACACAAAGGTGCCCAAAAACATACCGACTTGGCTAACCCAGTAAAAGGTCCACGATTTAAACCCGGTGACGCCCATCAACAAGTTAATCACGAAGAACGGGAATATAGGCACTAAGCGTAAGGTGAATAAATAAAAGCCACCTTCTCTTTCAATGCCGGCATCAATGGCCGCTAAACGTTCAGGAAAGCGCTGCTTGATGGTATCTCGTAGCAAGTAACGTGACACTAAAAATGCCAGTAATGCACCAATACTTGAGGCAAATGAGGCAATAATTAATCCTTCAACTATGCCAAATAGTGCGCCTGAGGCAATGGTGAGAATGGCTGCACCAGGTAGAGACAATGCCGTCACTGCAACATACAGTAAAAAGAACCCGCCAATAACCAGCAGCGGCGATTGCTCGCGCAATTGGTCGAAATCATTCATTGAGCCTTTTAAGCCATCTAGGGTCAGTAACTGATGTAGGTCAAAATAGAAAAACAGACCCACTAATATTGTGGCAATGAGTAATAAAACAATTTTTTTAAACATAAACAATAGCCTTAAAATGAATGCTGTAAGGTAAGTGTGGCGTTAACCGGTAATTCAGGGAAAACCAAGGTAGAACCGAAATAACCGCCTTCAAATACTGGGCGCCAGTTCTGTTGATTAGTAATGTTATTCACGTCTAGCCTTAAACTTGTTTGCTCGCTAAAGTCATAGCGAGTGTTGATATTTAGCGTGTACTGATCGCGAATATACACAGTCGCTAAATAATCCAATGGGTAACTCTTGGTATATAGACCGGAGAAACCGGCTTTCCATTTCTCAGTAATGGACATTCCGCCATTAATTGTGAACGTTTGTTCAGGTAAGCCTTGTACACGGCGGTCAGACGGTGCAAATGAAGCGAAGTTTGGTGCGCCAATACCTGTGCCTTGAATGATATCGGGACGCGAGTTATCAAAGGTATCGGCCACTTGTACCGTATCTTGGCTACTGGCTGAATCATCATAACGAGCGTCTAAATAACTGTAGCCCGCGCTTAACCAAAATGGGTCGGCATCATAAAAGGCTTGGGCTTCAAAACCTTTAGTGCGAACGCCTGTGTTGCTGCCGTCACGATTTCGCAGACTGCGTTTTTGGTCAAACACTGCCCCGTCGATATACCAAGCACTGTCAGTGGGTGAATATTTAATGCCAATTTCAGTAAGGGTATTTTCGGTGGCAAAATTTTGGCTACTAATCTGGTTATTAGCGCCTAACGTCGTGCCGCCTGCCATGCTATTTGAGGTTGATTCGTTATAACTGGCGCTTGCATAGGTGGTGATATCGTCAGTAATGCGATAGCTCAAACTGATTTGCCCAGATTCAAGCATTTCACTTATCGAATCGCTGGCTGCAACTTGTTCTTGGGGGGCAATGGCATCGCGCGCATCTACATTATAAAAATCGGCACGATAACCTACGCTGGTTGAGAACTTATCGGTCCATTGGCTGTTATGTTGAATGGCTAGACCCGTTTGCCAACTGGTTGAGTCAGTGGTGTCAGATAATGAAAAATCGCCACTGCCATCTGCATTGGTATCGTATTGGGCGCCAGGTGACACAAACACACCAGGGCGCAGTTCAACTAGCCTTGCTTGCTGCTCAGCAGTAAGTGGAATACGGCGGTTTTCAATTGGACCGGTTAAGTCGATAGGTAAGTCAGCCTCGGTGGTAAATTGGCTGTAACCTAACACCTTGTTGTAGCGAATATCGACCGCAGTAATGGTGCTTTGGGCGTCATTCCACTCATAAGCCAGTTCCACTCTGTTTTGAGCGGTATCTGCACCATCAATGATTTCAACAAAACTGTTTTGAGCAATTTCTTCACGCTCTAAGTGTTGATAATAAGTGATGTTTTTAAGCGTGGCCTTATTACTTAGTTTACGCACATAAGTACTGTGGAGTAACAAGGTTTGCGCGTCATTGATATTGTCGGGATCGGTTAATACTTGGCTGCGATCTATCTCAACTAACCCGGTAGGCGATACGATGGCATTGGCGCCAGCAATAGTACTGCCATTAGGCTGTACACCTTGGCCAGTCACGTATAAACCGTTATCGATTAATGCTTGAGTCGGACGGTTAATCCCCGCGTTATCGGTAAACTCAACATCATAGTATTCGACATTAATGTCCCACGTGCTGACATCGTCCGGCAAAAATCTAAATGCGACAAAAATACTGTCGCTTTTAAAGCCTGAATAATCGTAGTAGCTGCCATTATCGATATGTTCTGCACTTAAGCGAACACCGCTTTGGTTGGCGACAATGTCGGTGCCAACATCTATTTGAGCTCGGTAATGATCCCAACTGCCGCCAGAGAGGGTGAGCTTAGTAAATTGCTCGTCAGTAGGCGCGACTTTAGAATGTATGTTAACAAATCCACCATTACGTTGGCTGGTGCCTAATAGCACTGGCGGCGCACCTTTTACCACATCAATTTGGTCGACTGCGTTAAATGACATAGGTACACCAAAGCCATTGTTGCCCGCTTGGCGACGCACACCATCTTGATATAACTCACCTAATTGGCCGCGAATTGTTGGCAAACTTGATGCACCAAAACCACTGGCAGAATAGCTATTAGGGCTGACCTTTTGAATGTCTGATAAGTCAGTAATATTAAGCTGGTCAATCATCTCACTTGTGATGGGGGTAACAGAGCGGGCAATATCTTTAAGTGCTATGCCATCGCCAAATGGGCCATCTACCGTGGTGTTTTTAGGTGATAATCCTTGGTCATTAATCGTTTTACCTGAAACGTGAATGACTTCTATTGACGTGTCTTCAGCCGCCATCGTAATCGATGAATACAAGGCGACGCTAATGGCTAGCGCAATAAGTGAGCGATTTTGGTGACGCTGAATAGACATAATATTTTCTGTAGTGATGAACATGGCTAAAGAGACCTTCTAATTAACGGTTTTATTTCAACGATGTTATGCCTATTTTTACAGTGTTAGACCTAAATGGCATAAATATATGTGCAACATAGTGCCGCTTGACTCGGTCAATTGGTGGCTGATGAAATTTTTCAATAAAAGATCAGTTTAGCCTATTAAAAGCTGATTAGTTTTAGATAGATACCACTTTATTTTATATTTTTAAGGAATTATGATGCAAACAGCACTTAGCGGCGATGTTCAACGTAAATTGCAATGGTCTTTACTCTCTTTACGTCTAGGCGTGTTTTTGGTGTTGCTAGTGTGGACAGTGGATAAGTTTGTTAATCCTGGTCATAGCATGAAGATATTTGAAAAATTCTATGGCATTGGTGGCATGAGTGACGTCGCAGCGTATATTTTGGGTGCACTACAATTATTATTGGTGTTTGCGTTTGTACTTGGGATTAAAAAACGGATCACTTATGGGGTGATCTTTCTCATGCACGGTGCTTCAACGTTATCGGCATTCAATCAATATTTTGATGCCTTTAATAATTTATTATTCTTTGCTGCATGGCCAATGTGGGCGGCGTGTTTCGCTTTGTATATGTTAAGAGAGCAAGATACCAAATTTACCGTAAAATAAGTTCCTAAATTACCTCAACTCGAGTTAAATCGTTTTATCGATATAAAAAGGCTGGCTAAATATTATTAGCCAGCCTTATTTATTGGGACACTCTGGAATTAAACGTTGAACTCCCCGCAAGATTAAACGTTAAAGTGCTTGGATCGATTAAGCTTTAAAGTAGCTGGAATTAGGCATTATTTAGCCTCACGATTACGAATAACCAAAAAGCTAAATAACACTACAATTACCATTTGTGTGGTTAACCCTTGCCACGTTGAGGCTATGCCTAACCAGCTAATCGACACATCAACAGGGAAAGGTGTCAGGTTAATGATGGCAGCTTCTTGTAACGCTGAAATCCCTTTTCCTGCCAAGATAAACGCTAAAATAAGCATGAAGTAAGAGCTGACGGCAAAAAAGCGTGCCAAGGGTAATTTCACCGAATATCGCATCATTAACCAAGCAATAACAGCCAAAATGGCCATGCCAGTTAACAAACCGTAGGCCAAATAAGTGACCTGCTCATTACTGCTGGCGGATCCAATGGCTTGTGTCAGTAACGATTGATAGAACAAAATGGTTTCAAATACTTCTCGATATACCGAAATAAAGGCCAATCCAGTCAGTCCCCATAAGGTTCCGGTGTTTAAATGACGATCGACATTCTTTTTAAGGTAACTTTGCCATTTTGAACCTTGAGTTTTACTGTGCATCCAATAGCCTACATAAAACAGTACTAACGCGGCTAACAGTGCTGCACCACCTTCCATTACCTCCCGAGATGCACCGCTAATGCTGATGAGGTTATCTGCCGCCCACCAGGTTAATACGCCAGCGGCTAATGCAGATATCCAACCAAAATGAACAAATTTAATAGCGTCATGACGTTCGGTTTTGATTAACACTGTCATTAAGGCAATGATCACCAATAGGGCTTCTAAGCCTTCGCGTAACAGGATAATTAACGCCGCCGAAAACATAGCGTTATTTGATAGTGATTGTCCGGTTAAGACAGTGTCGGCTTGATTGAGCTGTGTCAGTATGCTGCTCAACTGTTGATTTACCAGCGTGTTTTGACCTGTTGTTTTCAATAAGTTTCTAAAATTAAGCAGCTTGGTTTCGATTGATTTACGCAGACCACTGTCGTGAGCATCTAAATTGTTTTCAATTAATTCAAAACCATCTAAGTAAGCACTTACCGCCAAGGTTTGTGCTTGTGCTAATTCATTAGCTTGATAGGCTTTTACTGCTGCCTGCAAGTTTGTGCGCGTTACCGAAATAGGTGACTCTGCATGTTGGAATAGCAACTCAGGTTGTGAGCGTAATCGTTCTAGTTGACTGCGATCAATGCCGACATTTTGCTGAAGTAATTGTGTTGGATTACTATTGACCCATTGTTGTAATTCAATATTAGCATCTTGCTTAATGTGCTTCGTTGTGACAGCCGTTGGCTCAAAAGCTAAGCTGCCAACATAGAAAGTCAGAGACCAACGCTGTTGATCATTTAACTCACTAAAAGCACGCATAGCACTGCCATCTAAGCCATCAGAAATCGCATCAAAAAGTCCCAATAACGAACGATTTAATGCCCGTTCTTGGTCAGTAAAATTAGTCGGCTGAGGTGATAAGGATTTAGCGAGTGGCCCATTCCCTTGGCCTAAATCACCATGACAGCTTGAGCAATTTTCAATAAACAGTTGCTTAACATTATCTTTGGCTATCAGCTGTGATGGCAGTACTAAGGCGGGAGACTGGCTTAGTAACTGTTTGCGAATTTTTTGACTAAACTGTTGAATAACATCCAGTGATGATTTGTCTGCTATGGCTTGTTGTAATTGAAGTGCATCTGTCATTAACGAATTTGGCTTATCATTAGCGAGCAGGCTGGTTTTTTCTATGATGATACTGGCGAATTGCTGCATTTCAGCAAACTCATCGGCATTATTAATTTCTCCTGCGCTGATGGCTTCAGAATAATCCACACCAATGTATTCCGCTAATTGGAGAATTTGTCGTGTTTGTTTTAGGCGATCTTGAGATGTCTCTGGTGATATCTCTTGTGACGTGACTGCCGGACTTTGCGCCCATAATGAGGTTGAAAACACCGAACTAATGACAATTAGTAGGCACTTATTGAAGACTGAAGATGTAAGCTGTTGTCGCCATAACGTGATGCTGCTTAAGAAAGTATTCAAGGTATTGCCTTAATAGGAATGAAAGAATTATTCTGTAAACTAATTGAATAAATGATAATGATTAGCATTCTACTTTCTTGTTGGCGGCTTATCAATCATTCTGAAACTGTGCTGGTGAGGGCGGTTAGTGGCAACAAGGGTTATCTGCGAGATTATTGTGGATAGAAAATAATTTAATAATCAGTTTTTGGTTATTATTTATTTTTGAAACAGTGGGTTATGTTTTTTATGGGTGGGTGAGGTGATTCGCTTTGTGACGGATTGATAAACCGTAGTCAGTATCCATTATCACTGTTTAGTATAAGTAACCTCTACTTGAGATAATAACCGCTGATTAAATAGGCCTTTGTTCTGCTGTCGGCATTGACTAAAATAGACACCTAATTTTGCAGCTTGTTAGCAAAACGAATGACATGGTTGATATGACTATCCTGAACATATTTGACCGTTACCTAGTTTCCCTAGCTTTTATTGTGAGTTGAGATTAACTAGAATCAACAAGGCTATTATTATTTTTGAGCTACATCTGATATGTTTACATTATTGATTTTTATGTTTTTTTTGATAAAAAAGAGCGCTATTATGACGAGTTACACTATGGCAGGTAAATGATGAAAAACCCCATAAGCGTTACGTTGTATGAAGACCTTCGCCTGATTGACATAGGCATGGAATTATTCATTGAGATTCATTTTGCCAATGGTAAAACCGTGCAATCACGTTCGAGCATGATTGGATATCAACTGGAGCGTTTTATCTTGATTGAGTATCCAAATAAAGGTTTTTCTGAGGCTTATCAGTACATGCTAGCTAACGCTGAAATTGTTGTCAGAGCGATAACTAATAGTGGCTTTAAAGACATTATTGCTTTTAAGTCGACCATATTATCTGTGGTAAATCATCCGATTAAAATGTTGTGTCTTAGTGTGCCCAAAGCCATCACCAAGAAAAAGGTCAGAGATCAGCCCAGAGTCAATATAGAGCAAGCCGTGTTTGTTATTCACAACGAGAGTAAAGTTAGCGCTACCATGGTTGATTTTTCATTTTCGGGTTGTTTACTGACATTAGATGCTAACGCCGTGAGTATTGAGCAGGGCGAGCAAATGCATGTGGCTATTTCGATTAATACTGATCTTTCTGGCATCTTAACTGGCAGTGCGGTTAAAATTCAACATGTCGACGGTAAACTGCATGTTGGGATTAAATTCTCAGATGAACATCCTGAGTTAACCGACAATATTTTCAGTTATTGTTTGGTGAATTCGACCAAAAAATCGTGATCTAAAATGAGTCATTTTTGCAAAAAAAAGATGAAAAAAAGCGCATCAGAAGATGCGCAAAATTCACAAGAAAACACGTTATGGCGACTTTTATTATCAAGCTAACTTATTAACTTGTTAACCTTTGAACGCTACCCTTTAGCCCATTGCAGGCTAGAGGTTAGTAAGTCGTTAATTTAAATAATTTAAAATACCTAATGCAGCGTCTCGGCCTTCAGCTATTGCTGTAACAACTAAGTCAGAACCCCGCACCATATCACCACCGGCAAACACTTTAGCATTCGTGGTTTGGAAAGGATTATCATCTGTTTTATTAGCTTTAACTAATCCCCATTCGTTGGTTTCGATACCAAACTCACTAAACCAAGATGCAGGACTCGCTTGGAAGCCAAAGGCAATGATCAGCGCATCGGTTGCTAATACTTGCTCACTACCTGCAATGATTTCAGCGCGTTGACGTCCGCTGGCATCAGCTTCGCCCATTTTGGTTTCAACGCACTCAATACCGACCACATGACCATTTTCAGCTTTAATTGCCACAGGTTGACGATTAAATAAGAAATTGACTCCTTCTTCGCGGGCATTTTTTACTTCACGACGTGAACCGGGCATGTTGGCTTCGTCACGACGATAAGCACATGTGACACTTTTAGCACCTTGGCGCACTGCGGTACGTAAACAATCCATCGCAGTATCACCGCCGCCCAATACAACCACATTTTTACCTTCAAGGCTTAAATACGGTGTAGCGTCGTCTTGAGTGCCCATAATATGATGCGTATTACCGACAAGATATGGCAGCGCTTGGATCACGCCTTGCGCTTCTTCATTGGGCAGTTTCGCTTTCATGGCTGTGTAGGTACCCATACCAAGAAAGACAGAATCGTATTCGTCTAATAGACTCTGAAAGCTCACATCTTTACCAACGGTAATCCCCAATTTAAATTTAATCCCCATGCCTTCAAGTACTGAACGGCGAGTCGCCATCACCTCTTTATCAAGCTTAAAAGAAGGGATGCCATAAGTAAGCAACCCCCCAATTTGAGGATATTTATCATATACCACTGCTTGCACGCCATTGCGAGCCAACACATCAGCACAACCAAGACCTGCAGGACCGGCTCCAATAATGGCAACACGCTCTGTGCGTGGTGTCACCTTGGTCATGTCGGGGCGCCATCCTTGTGAGATAGCGGTATCGGTAATGTATTTTTCAACACTACCAATAGTGACTGCACCAAAGTCATCGTTTAAGGTACAGGCACCTTCACATAAACGGTCTTGTGGACACACTCGTCCACAAATTTCAGGCAGAGTATTGGTCTCATGTACCAAGTCTGCCGCTTCCATAATACGACCTTCTTCTGCCAGTTTTAACCAGTTTGGAATGTAGTTATGCAGTGGGCATTTCCATTCACAATAAGGGTTACCACAGTCAAGACAACGGTCTGCTTGTTGCTTGACTTCAGGTTGCGTATACGGCTGATAAATTTCAATAAATTGTGTAGCACGTTTTTTTGCTTCATGTTTAACGGGGTCTACTCGACCCACTTCGATAAATTGAAAGTCATTGCTCATAATGTTACCCCGCCTTTACCACTAATTCCGGACTCTTCTGCTCAATTTTTAGCAGGTCGGCAACGGCAATATTCTTTGGTTTTACTAATACAAAACAATCCAACCAGTTTTCAAAATCACTTAATATCAGGTTGGCATGCTCACTGCCTGTTTCAGCATAATGAGTTTCAATTAACGATTTTAAGTGTTGTTGGTGGATTTTTGATTCTATTTTATGGGTGTCGACCATTTCGGTGTTAACCCGGCGATTAAAACGACCAAATTGGTCGAATACATAGGCAAATCCGCCTGTCATCCCCGCGCCGAAGTTGACCCCCGTTTTACCTAAGATAACCACGATACCGCTAGTCATGTATTCACAGCAATTATCACCAGAGCCTTCAACAACCGCGATGGCACCAGAATTACGAACCGCGAAACGCTCACCCGCTTGTCCCGCTGCAAACAATTTACCGCCCGTAGCACCATACAAACAAGTGTTGCCCATGATGGCGCTGCGTTCACTTTGGAACGGGCTACCAATAGGGGGGTGAATTACGATCTTACCGCCAGACATCCCTTTGCCAACATAGTCATTGGCATCGCCGCAGAGCTTAAGTTCAAGGCCTGGACTGTTCCACACGCCGAAGCTTTGACCTGCGCTACCACTAAAGGCAAGTGTTAACGGCTGTTTTGCCCCTGCCACGCCTACGGTAGTTGCAATATAGCCTGACAATGTTGCACCCACTGAACGATCGGTATTATTGATTTGATATTGACAAGAGAAAGGCTCTCCAGTATCAACCGCTTTACGACAATCTGCTAATAGGGTTTGGTTTAACTGACCTACGTCTGACGGTGGGTTAGTTTCTTTCCAAGTGAGTGACGAGTTTGGCTGCACTTTAGGTTTATATAAAATCGGCGCTAAATCTAAACCTCGTTGCTTATCTGTTTGACCTTCGAGCGTATATAACCAGTCACTACGTCCGATCAGATCGTCAAATTTTGTCACGCCTAATGCCGCCATCCATTCACGCACTTCTTGAGCCACAAACTCAAAGTAGGTCATCACACGTTCTGGTAAACCGTGGAAATGGTTTTCACGTAAGTTTTTATTTTGGGTTGCCACACCGGTTGCACAGTTATTGAGGTGACAAATACGTAAGTATTTACACCCTAACGCAATCATTGGCACCGTACCAAAACCAAAGCTTTCTGCCCCGAGTAAGGCGGCTTTAATCACGTCGGTACCCGTTTTTAAGCCACCATCAACTTGCAGGCGAATTTTATGACGTAAGCCATTTTCTACCAGCGACTGATGCACTTCAGCTAAGCCTAGTTCCCAAGGTGATCCGGCATACTTAACCGAGGTAATTGGGCTTGCGCCAGTACCGCCGTCGTAACCGGATATGGTGATCATATCGGCATAGGCTTTAGCGACACCCGTTGCAATGGTGCCAACCCCTGGTTCAGAAACCAGCTTGACCGACACTAAGGCTTTTGGATTGATTTGTTTTAAATCGAAAATCAGCTGGGCTAAATCTTCAATTGAATAAATATCGTGGTGTGGTGGGGGTGAAATTAACGTTACGCCAGGACGAGCATGACGCAGCCCTGCAATTTCAACACTGACTTTATGACCAGGCAACTGACCACCTTCACCGGGTTTAGCCCCTTGGGCCACTTTAATTTGCAGCACATCAGCGTTAACAAGATAGTGCGCTGTTACCCCAAATCGGCCAGATGCAATTTGTTTAATGGCAGAGTTACGCTCGCTATTGAAACGACGCGCATCTTCGCCACCTTCACCAGAGTTTGAGCGTCCACCAAGACGATTCATCGCAACGGCTAAGGCTTCATGAGCTTCAGGGCTTAAGGCACCAATACTCATGGCGGCACTGTCAAAGCGAGAGTAGAGCTTTTCAGCTCCTTCAACGGTGTCTTGTTCCACAGCGTCAAGTTGACCTTTGATGCCAATTAAGTCACGTAACGTTGCCACTGGGCGGTCATCAACTAAGTGAGTAAACTTTTTATACTCAGCATAGTTTTTGTCTTTAAGTGATGCTTGTAGGGTATTGACTACGTCTGGATTAAAACAGTGGTATTCACCGCCTTCAACATACTTTAATAACCCACCTTGAGGTAACGGCATATGCGCGCGATACGCAGCAGTATGAAGTATCTTTTGGTCATCGGCGATATGGGTAAAGGTAACGCCTTCAATACGGCTAATGACGCCTTTAAAGCATAATTCAATGACATCACTGGCTAAACCCACGGCTTCAAATTGTTGACTACAACGGTATGACCCCACAGTGCTGATACCCATTTTAGACATGATTTTACGTAAGCCTTTTTCAATGCCAAAACGGAAGTTAAGCAATAAAGGCGTTACATCTTCTACTTGACGTGATTTCGCCATTGCAGAGATAGATTCATAGGCAAGGTAAGGGTAGATAGCTGTCGCGCCAAAGCCTAGCAGCACCGCAAAGTGATGCGGGTCACGGGCCGATGCCGTTTCAACAATAATGTTGGTGTCGCAGCGTAAACTTTTATCCACTAAACGTGTCTGCACAGAACCCACAGCCATAGCGGCAGGGATGACTTGTGCATTTTTCGCTACTGCACGATCAGACAAGACTAATAATGTTGTGCCACTGCGTGCTAGGCGTTCTGCTTCATCCGTTATACGACGGATCGCCTGCTCTAGGGTTTCGTGGGTATCATAGTTTAAATCAACCATATTAGCGCGATAGTTGGTGCTATCTAAGCCAAGCAGTTGATTAAAGTCACTGAATAATAAAATCGGCGAATTAAACATCACTCGGTAAGCGTTGCCAGTGGTTTCGCTAAATAGATTTTGCTCGCGGCCTACACAAGTGGCTAATGACATCACGTGTTTTTCACGTAATGGGTCAATTGGTGGGTTGGTGACTTGAGCAAATTTCTGACGGAAATAATCATACAATGAACGCGATTTTTTCGACAATACTGCCATGGGAGTATCATCACCCATTGAGCCGACGGCTTCTTCACCTTTACTGGCGAGTACCCAAATAACTTGCTCTAATTCTTCACGAGTAAAACCAAACTGTTTTTGGTATTGCAGCAGTGTTTTAGCATCAAAGCCACTTGAACCTTGTTTGCTGGGAGGCATTTGCTCAGCAGGAACTAGGGTTTGACTGTTTTTAGCCATCCATTCTTTATAAGGATGACGACGTTTTAAGTCGTTATCAATTTCAAAAGAGTGATGTAAATGACCGTTCAAGGTGTCCAATACTAATAATTCACCCGGCCCTACACGGCCTTTTTCAATCACTTCATCGGCTGCATAATCCCAAATACCGACTTCAGAGGCTAAGGTTAGGATACGATCCTTGGTTATAACGTAACGAGAAGGACGTAGGCCGTTGCGATCAACCGCACAGGCAGCATGGCGACCATTAGTCATTACAATGCCAGCAGGGCCGTCCCACGGCTCCATGTGCATTGAGTTAAAATCATAGAAAGCTTTTAACTCGTCGTCCATCTCTGGGTTTGATTGCCATGCTGGTGGAATAAGTAAGCGCATGGCTCGGTATAAATCCATCCCACCTGATAACAGCATTTCGAGCATATTGTCTAAAGAAGAGGAGTCTGAACCTGTTTCGTTAACAAAGGGTGCCGCTTGTTGTAAGTCGGGCAATAAAGGCGAATTAAACTTATAGGCACGCGCTCTAGCCCATTGACGATTACCGGTAATGGTATTGATTTCACCGTTATGGGCAAGATAACGAAACGGTTGGGCTAATGGCCACTTGGGATGTGTGTTGGTTGAAAAGCGCTGGTGAAATAAACAAATGGCACTTTTCAAACGTATATCTGCTAAGTCTGTGTAAAATGACGGCAGATCGGCTGGCATCATTAACCCTTTATAGACAATCACTTGCCCAGAAAGACTGGCAACGTAAAAGTCTTCATCATCAGTGATTTGCTGTTCAAGTCGGCGACGCGCCATATACAAGCGACGTTCAAGATCTTTTTCCCGCCAGCCAACTGGCGCGTTGATCAATACTTGATAAATCTGTGGCAAGCTTTCCCGACCAATCTCCCCCAAAACATCAGGATTAATCGGAACTTTACGCCAACCAGCGACACTTAACATTTCTCGTTGTAGTTCTTTTTCTAAGATAAGTTTGGCTTCATCAGCGCGTTGTTTATCTTGGCTGAGAAATAGCATACCCACGGCAAAATTTCGGCTCAAATGCCAATCATTTTCTGCCGCAATAGCTTTAAAAAACCCTGTAGGCATTTGCATTAATAGACCACAGCCATCACCTGTGCGTCCGTCCGCTGCAATACCACCACGATGCTTCATTCGATCGAGACCATGAATCGCAGTACGCACAATGCGGTGACTCGCGTCACCATCCATTTGTGCAATTAAACCAAATCCGCAATTGTCACGCTCAAAACTGGGATGATACAAGCTCATACAAAAACCCCCTAAACCTCTACTAGAATACGACTCGGGGTAAATTCAAAGAATATCCATAGATATGCACCCGAACCATTCAAAATAAACTGAGATTGAATAAAGGTCAAACCAAAAAAATGCAACAAACTGAAATCTAAATACTCATAAAACGTAATACGCTACCAACCTTACGTTAACGTAAACTGTGATATATCACCTATAACCTTATGAATAAAAAGAATTTTAGAAAATGATAAAATAATCAGCTACTTTTTTGCAACAACAACAAAGAAGTGTTTTTGAAACAAAAATAGTGAATTTTATTTCAAACACAGTTTTTGAGTAAAAAATTATTCTAAATGACTAAATATTCATATCGAGTGTTTTGTAAGTTGATTAAATGGTGTTAACTGTTTTTAGCGTTAGCGCACAAGTTTACTGCCAGCGCCAATAGATAAACTATTTTATTGATTTAGCACCAAGACAGGTGTGTATCGGTTGACTAAACTGGCGAACTTTAAAGTAATGTTGAGAGTAAATTTTGGGTTTAGATGACTACGTTAATACATTTGGTTTACATTGCAAGCAACGTTATGGCCAACGCATAAAAAAATTAACTATAGATGCCCAATTTACTTGTCCTAATCGAGATGGCACCTTAGGCGTAGGCGGTTGTACTTTTTGTAATGTGGCTTCATTTAGCGGAGAACAAGACAGTGCTCAACCCATTGCAGTGCAATTATCCGAAGGAAAAATACGTGCCCAGTCAGCCAAAAAAAGTGTGCTTCCCACTGAAGTAGCCCCAGCGTCGACAGCAAAATATATTGCTTATTTTCAGGCCTATACCAGCACTTACGATGAGTACAAAGTACTCAAGCAAAAATATGATCAAGCCGTTGAAGATACCGATATTGTCGGGCTTCATATTGGTACTCGTCCTGACTGTGTGCCTAATGAAGTACTTGATTTATTGGTTGAGTATCAACAACGAGGCATCGAGGTGTGGCTGGAGCTTGGTTTACAAACGGCCAATAATCAGACCTTAAAGCGGATTAATCGTGGCCATCAATTATGCCAATACCGTCAAACCGTTAAAAAGGCTCGTGCTAGAGGGATTAAAGTGTGCACCCATCTGATACTAGGCCTCCCAGGAGAAACTTCCGTGGACTACTTTAATAGCTTACAAACCGTATTAGGGATAGGTGTTGATGGGCTAAAACTGCACCCACTACATATTGTAGAAGGCAGTATTATGGCAAAACAATGGCGTTATAATCCCATGCCATTGATCGGTCTGGACGAGTATGCTTCAGAGGTCGCAAAACTGATCCGTCACACCCCAAAAGACATTATCTTCCATCGCGTGACCGCTTATGCAAAAAAACCAATGTTGCTTGCGCCTGATTGGTGTGCTTTTCGTTGGGATGGTCTTGTTGCGATTGTTAATGAGTTACGAGACTTTGGCGGCCAAGGTAGCGCTTTAATGTGTAGCCAAAGTAAAACGGTTTAGTGTTAGAGATATCGATAGATTGGTCGTGAGTCAGCTGAATACGATCAAAATAAAGGTCGGTTTTTATGACGTAATACAAGGGTGGTAACGATTATTTACTCATTATTGAATAAAACATTACCAATATGAGGTATTTTTAAACATTGGTAATACCAGTTGATCAGTTGTGTTAGTAAAATGTAATATTTATAATTAAATCGCAGCTAAATATTGGCAAGCCTTGCATAGGGTATTTTACTCGGTATCATATTTAAAATTCTAGAAAGTTATATTATTGATAGAGGTGCCTTTATGGCCACAACGCAGTTAGACTCAATATTGGATCTCAATACGCTTGAGCAATATATCAGTGCCATTGGTGCTGGAACGTTATTGAAAAGCGTAGTGTTATTCGAGCAGCTAATGCCTGAATATGTCAGTAGCCTAGTGAAAGCTGGCGATGCAAATGATAAAGATACGTTATGTGCAGAAGCCCATAAATTTAAAGGCGCTGCGGGATCTGTTGGCCTTAAACGCATTCAGCAATTCTCACAGTTATTACAGCACGGTGAAGAAACCCAATGGGACACTGAGCATAAAGTATGGCTTGCTGTAATTGTTGACCACGCCGCTGAAGATTTACAGCAATTGAAAGCCTATTTAGAAGCAAAAGCGTAATTGTCCGTCATGTAGGTAGCATAATGGATAGATATTAACCTCCATTAGTGCCTAAAAGCGCTTTTTTGAAATGCCTCTTATTAAAGAGGCATTTTTTATGGGCGTCTATTGACTATTACACATAGACGTCTTGTTATTTCGCCCGTTTTAATTCACTATTTGAATTAAAATAGATAAGGGCAATCGTTTATATGAAAAATCTTCCAAGCCTCAAAAACCTTTATTACTTGGTTCATTTACACCAAGAACAGAATTTTAATCGCGCAGCCAAAATGTGTTTTGTCAGTCAATCTACACTATCTAGCGGCATTCAAAATCTTGAAGAGCAACTGGGTTATCAGTTAATTGAACGCGACCATAAATCGTTTATGTTTACCGCCATCGGTGAACAGGTGGTGGAACGTGCTCGAAGTATTTTAACTAATGTTGATGATTTAGTAGAATTGGTTAAAAATCAAGGTGAACCTATGACCGGTGAGGTCCGCTTAGGGTGTATTCCGACTATCGCACCTTTTTTACTCAGTCGAGTGGTCAAGTTATGTCAGCAAGACTACCCTAAACTCAGTTTGTTATTAAAAGAAGACACAACTGAACGCTTATTAGGAGCGTTAGCAAAAGGGGAGTTAGATCTATTGATACTCGCTTTACCTGTCGACACAAGTGGTTTTCACAGCATGAAAGTCGGTATCGATCCATTTAAAATAGTAATGCATAAAGAGGTATCGCAACAATTTTTGCAACCGATTGATTATCAAAAAATGCCCGATGAAAGTATTTTTTTACTGCAAGCAGAACATTGTATTACCGGACACGCGATAACGGCTTGTCAGCTTGGTAATAGCGCTAAAATCAATCCATTTGCTGCCACGAGTTTGCACACTTTAGTGCAGATGGTAAACAGCAAACTGGGGACCACTTTTTTACCGCAAATGGCAATTGATACCGGGATTTTAACCGACACAGATCTTGTCGCAATGGATCCACCGGGTGAGGCACCCTATCGTGAGATTGGATTGGTTTGGCGACAAACGACTAGCCGGATTTCAACGTTTAGAACCTTAGGCCTAGCGATACAGCAAAAACTGCTCGCACAATCATTACCGAACAAACATTAACTAGGGTTGAGACATGGGATAAGTCGATAACAAAAGGTTTATTTACAGTCTCAATATCACACTGGCCAGTTGTTTTACTAACAAGGCGCACCCAGGGGTTAAAAGCCCCATCAACGGATATCTTTTACCCATAAGTCTATGCACAGAGCAGGGCTAAGAGCATTTGATAACCGTTTATTATGCCAAGTTGAGGTTAATTAACCTCAACGCGAGGGGATAGGTGGTGAATGTTATCGACATCAGCACAGTGGCAAGTCTTGTTTAGCAAACTTTCATTGTCTGCAAACAAGGTGCATTAACAAGCGTCTGTCGGTATAAGTGATTGCAGTAACCTAAACTCTCTTCACGCAACCTTGGGCCGTTTGATAACTGTTTATTATGCCGAGTTGAGGTTAATTAACCTCTATGTAAGGTGATAGGTGGGAAAATGTTAGCAACATCAGCACAGTGGTAGGTCTTGTTTAGCAAACTGTCATTGTCTGCAAACAAGGTGCATTAACAAGCGTCTGTCGGTTATAAGTGATGGCGGTAACGTAACCCTATTTACACAAGCTTAGGCCGTTTGATAACCGTTCAATGTCGCGAGTTGAGATTAACTCACCTTAACGAGGGGGATTGGACTGTATCGGGGCAACACCATAGACTTGAGTAGGAAGTTGCTTACCTTTAAGTATTATTGGGCCTAAGTCAGTGAGCTTATATTTGCTGTTTTGTTGCTCAAGCCGATGCACCACATCTCCTGATAACAACATCCTTTGACCTAATGGATTACATTGATCTTGTAGCCGCGCCAAGGTATTAAGGACATCACTAAAAAAGCTAATTTCTTGTTTATGTACGCCAACCACCGCGGCTACCACTTGACCACAATGTGCAGCAGATTTGAATTTAGGCACAAACCCATATTGCTGTTCAAAATACTGTCTTTGCCACTGTAACTGCTGACAAAACTCAAAATAGATATTCATGCACCTATCTTGTTTAATGCCTTGTTCTAACGGCCAGTGAATTAATACGGCATCGCCCATATAGCGGTAAATTTCAGCTTCATTATCTGTCACCGTGTCCGCGAGCAAACTGAAGCTATCTTGAATTAAACGACTAAAACGATAATCACCTAAGGTCTCTGCGTGGGCCGTGGATGACACCATATCAATAAATAAGAACAATTGTTGCTCGTAACGTGGTTTGTGGTATTTACCCAAGCCAATATTAAGTAATACTTTGGGGCCAACCAAGAGTGACATTTGTTCAATAAAAGCTAATCCGACCCGCACCACGACAAGATACACCACTAACGCCTGAAACGATGGGCTGTAAATAATGTGGACGGTGATCATTTGCCGTAACGTTAACATGTGGTTTTCAATCGCCCACATATTTAAAAACTGAGTGACATAGGCCAATGTGGTCGCGCCGAGTAGTAAAAATAACCCTTTAAACACGACGGAGAACAGATAAGGTAGGCGGCTGATGGCGCTAAAGTCTGCAATTAAATTCGACATCCAATGCAAACTGCCAAATATAAACCCCATAAATATTGCTAGTGTGGCTAAATCAGCGTTACCAATAGCCCATTCGGGCAACTGCGATGACTGTGAGTAGCGAAAAAAAACGAAAGAAGCCATTGCTACACACCAGGCAAAAATAGCGAACAATAATTTTTGAGTTTGACGGCGTGCTTTCACGGAGTATGTGGTTGCCTAAATGACCTAGTATATAAGGGTGGTAGTCTATAGAAGTTTTACTTACATGTGATAGTTTATTTGTGATTTAGATCAATAGAAGTGAAAAAATAAGTGCTCTAACGCAATCTTTTTCCAATATTGCTAACAATACCAAGGATTGTTATCGCAACAGATTATGAAAATGCATTGGTTAAAATCTGTTGAGTAAAATCAATTTTGAGATAAAACCCTCGGGGGTTTGATAATTGAATACTGCCGTCTTCGGCGATGCTTTCGGTGAGTATTTGACTATTAGCTGCTTTTGGACGTAATTGAAGTACTTCACCCTGACGCGCGGTAATTTTATCAACCTGACCTAGCGCAATGAGCTCCATTATCTCTTCCCAATCTTGTTGTAATTGTTTGGCTTGTTTAGTGTTGGGTTGCCACAGTATGGGGGTACCTATACGACGATCTCCCACCGGAATGCTTCGCTCCCCTTCAACCGGTATCCATAAAACCCGCTGCAGTTTATGATAAACCACACTGTTTTCCCAGGTCATACCCTGAATGTTTGTCAGTGGTGCGACTGTGACATAAGTGGTTTCAAGTGGTTTGCCTTTATGACCGATAGGGATCGTTTTGAGTTCAACCCCTAAATGGAGAAAGTCTTGCTCAGGTTTTGATCCCGCGAGCGCCCCTAATTCAGATTCAATAAGTTGGCCCACCCAACCTTTATCTCGGCGTAAATCCACCGGCACCAATATACGATTATCGGCTGCGATGTCAGCTAAACGAATACCTGCCATGTTGTGCGCTCTTTCCATTAATTCGCTAAGATTTAAGGGCGATGATTTAGCCATGAATGAGTCTTTGCCTCTGGGTAAATGGATTAGTCGACAATCAAAATCAACAGGTTATGCTATCAAGTAATATTCATCGATACCAAGTTTAGTTAATGTATAAAAAGGTCATAAATTTATACAAGGTTATTAATTTATAATAAGTTTAGTGAATTATCCACGAGCAGGTTATAAAGTAAACTATTATTGGTCACTTCAAACAGCTTGATTGAATTTAGTTCCAAGTTACTGTTTAATATTATATTTTTAATGTGTCGTTGTTTTTTTAATATACTTGTCCCGAGTTACACTCATTTTCCCCCTGTATTTCACACATACTTATCCACAGATTTAATGGATAACTGTCATAAAATGTGTCTTTAACTGATTAAAAACACCAAGTCAACGCAATAAAATGGCTTTTTAAGGGGTTTAATTTAAAATAAGCCTTGTTATTTGTGTATAACTTAAGTTGCTAAATGAGTGATTACCTATCTTAATTAGGCTTGTATGTTTTTTGTACGATAGTGGCGATCGGATATTTTGATAGTTTGTAAATATTTATAAATCATTGTTAATATAGTTTTATTTATAGTTATGTGCTGTTTTTCTTAAAAAAATCTCAATGGTTTTTTACCCTGTTATCAAGCCTCACTAAAGTTTCGAACAGAGATATCCACAGATTTTGTGGATAATCCACAGAGTGGCTTTAATCAATTGTTGATAATTCTGACTTATTAACATTGTTATTCAATTATCCACAGTAAATAGAGGTTTGCCGATAGGCATGCTTTGTGAAACAATCAGACGATATAAAAATTGCTATTTTCGGAGTCCATGTGATTGATAGCGACGGCTTTCGCGCAAATGTGGGCATCATTATCTGTAATAAATTTGGACAAGTTATGTGGGCCAGACGTTTTGGTCAGCATTCATGGCAGTTTCCACAAGGTGGGTTAGATGATGGCGAGTCACCAGAAGAAGCCATGTATCGAGAGCTTTACGAAGAAGTGGGACTCAGACCTGAACATGTTCAAATTCTAATGTCCACTCGTTCTTGGTTACGATATCGTTTACCTAAGCGTTTGGTTCGCCAAGAAAGCAAACCTGTTTGCATTGGCCAAAAACAGAAATGGTTTTTACTACAATTGAAAGGTCACGATAATACCATTAACTTGAATTCTTCTGGTCATCCTGAGTTTGATGATTGGCGTTGGGTCAGTTATTGGTATCCTGTTCGTCAGGTAGTGTCTTTTAAACGCGACGTATATAGAAAAGTAATGAAAGAGTTCGCATCGACGACATTAGCGCTACAAACGCGCGAGTTTAGTAAAAAACGAAGCAAACAACGGAGTTAACTGATTTCAAAGAGGATTGGAACAGTGTTAAATATGCTCAGGGATATCACTCAAGCTGTTGCCAGAGCAAGCAGCCTTGAAAGTGCATTAAATATATTAGTGTCACAAACTCGATTAGCAATGGAGACCCATTGCTGTTCTATTTATATCCTTGAAAAACAAAATCTTGTCTTATCGGCCACTGAAGGGTTACAACAATCTGCTGTGGGCAGAGTCAGCATGCCAATATCAGAAGGCTTAGTCGGCTTAGTTGCAGAACGTGAAGAAGCTATCAATCTCGCTGATGCACGTATTCATCCTCGTTTTAAATTATTTCCCGAAGCAGCAGAAGAAGAATATCGCGCATTTTTGGCTGTGCCGATTATTTTTCAAAAACAGCTTGTCGGCGTTATTGTCGTACAGCAACCTGAAGCCCGTCAGTTCAGTGAAAGCGAAGAAGCATTTTTAATGACCTTAGCCGCTCAACTCGCAGTGATTGTGCGCAGTTTGAAGCACAAAGCGTCAAATACCAGTGTACAACAACAAGTTGTTTTCAGTGGTATTAATGCATCTAGTGGTATTGCGATTGCTCATGGCCTGGTATTAGGTGGTGTTATTTCATTGGAACAAGCCGAGGTGGCTTGTGCCAATATTGATGTTGAGATTCAGCGCTTAAAGTCGGCTATGCAGCGTTGTAAAGACATCCTGTCGTCAATTTCGCAACGATTCGAACAAGAAAAATCGGCTGATGTTGCGTCTATTTTTACCGCATTTCAGTTACTGTTGGATGATTCTAGCCTTGGTGGCGAATATGCCCGTGAAGTCGCTTTAGGTTGGCAGGCTGAGTCTGCAGTAAGCCGGGTTTCATTACGCTATATCCAACAGTTTCTAGAGATGGAAGATCCTTATCTAAAAGAACGCGCAAGCGATATTCGCGAACTTGGGCAAAAGCTACTACGACAGCTTATAGAGCCAGGCAGGTTAGTATTAGAGCCTGAAAAACCGGTAATTTTAGTCGCCAAAGAGGTGGATGCCACTTTACTGGCTGAGTTTCCTCGTCAAAAGCTGGCGGGTATTGTTACTGAGCGTGGTGGCGTTAATGCCCATGCGGCCATTTTAGCGCGTGCGCTGGGTGTACCAGCCATTGTTGGTGTTGATGATGTTTTATCAGTAGATATTGATCAAAAGCTATTAGTTCTGAATGCCAATCGTGGTCAGTTATTGGTGTCGCCATCGCCTGCAGTGATTGAAGAGTACCAACTACTGATCGATGCAGATGTCGAAAAGCAAAAACAATTTTCTGCGGAGTTGAGTCTACCTTCTGTAACCACAGATGGTGAGCGGATACATTTATATCTCAATGCTGGACTATTGAGTGGTATTGATTCTGAAATCGCTGAATGTGCTGATGGTATTGGGCTGTATCGAACCGAAATCCCCTTTATGTTGCATCAACGCTTTCCAAGCGAAAGAGAGCAAATCAATGTATATCGTCAAGTATTAAGTGCAGCAGGTGATAGACCTGTTGTGATGCGTACTTTGGATGTAGGCGGCGATAAACCGTTGCCGTATTTTCCGATTAAAGAAGACAATCCGTTTTTAGGTTGGCGTGGTATTCGTTTATCTCTTGATCATCCTGAGTTATTTTTAGTGCAATTGCGTGCGATGTTGCAAGCCGCTGGCAATGGCAATCAATTGAAAATATTACTGCCAATGGTCAGTAATCTCGATGAAATAGATCAAACATTAAGTTATTTAGAGCAAGCGTTTACTGAACTAAACCAAGAATTAAATACCCGTTTGGTTAGGCCTCAAGTCGGCGTTATGCTTGAAGTACCCGCATTATTGTATCAGTTGCAAGATGTGGCGAAGCGGGTCGACTTCGTATCGGTTGGCAGTAACGATTTAACCCAATATTTACTGGCCGTCGATCGTAATAATCCTAGTGTGAGTTCACTATTTGATAGCTATCATCCTGGTATTCTTCGAGCCCTTAAACGAGCCGTCGATGAGTGTAAACAGTATGACTTGGATGTGAGTGTTTGTGGCGAACTTGCTGGTGAGCCTTATGGTGCATTACTTTTGGTGGCAATGGGTTATAACAAACTCAGTATGAACCAGGGCAGCTTAGCCAGAATAAATTTTTTACTTAGACGAGTATCAAAACAAGAATTAACTGAGTTGTTGGAGTCTATTTTACAACAGTCAACGGGTAACCAGGTTCGAGGGTTATTAGCACATTTCTTGCGAAAACATGATTTATCAGATTTAGTTAACATAGATTAGTCATACGATTGGAGCGGGTTGGGAAATGCTTAGATGATCTTTCGTATGGTTGATAATATAGTCAAACGTCATTTTTAAGGATGTCATCGTGGATAGTTTGCTGCAGGTATTTTTAATTTGCCTTGTTTTAGGTTCCGTAGTGGGTTTTTTAGCTGGGTTGTTAGGTATTGGTGGCGGGTTAATTATTGTGCCTGCACTCTTGTACATTTTGCCCTCAGTCGGGATCGATTCGACACAAATCACTCATGTTGCTATCGCTACATCACTGGCATCAATTATTTTAACCTCAATGTCTTCAGCTGCTGCGCATCACAAACGCGGTAATATACCTTGGGAATTGTTTAAGCCTATTTTCCCTGGCATTGTTATTGGATCGTTAGCATCGGCATTTGTTTCTGAACAAATTGCATCGGATGATTTACAACAGACTTTCGCTATTTTTGTCGTGTTAATGGCAGCACAAATGGCGTTTCCGTTTAAAGTCAAAACAGGTGGCAGTCTGCCTAGTTTTGCCGTGTTATTAACCATCTCAACGGCGATCGCGTTAATTGCTGGCTTAATGGGCATTGGTGGTGGGGTATTACTGGTGCCATTCTTGAGCTATTGCGGTTTACAAATGCGCCAAGCTGTGGGGTTTTCATCGGCTACCGGAATGCTTATCGCGGTATCCGGTACCATTGGCTATATCATTGCGGGCTTTGATGTCCCCAATTTACCTGAGGGTTCGGTAGGGTTTATTTATCTACCGGCATTAATCGGGATTATTATTAGCTCAATGCTGTGTGCGCCTATGGGCGTAAAAGCGGCAAGCACTTGGCCAACACCAGTATTGAAAAAGATCTTTGCTGGTTTGTTAGTCGTAGTGGGATTGAAACTGTTATTGAGTTAACCTCAGTCAGGTTATAGACACGCCTTTGTTCAAGTATTTGAGCAAAGGCGTTTTTTTATTAATTAATAACGCCGTTATTACACCGCGAAAGGATACTTAATGGCGTCGTGATGCTCGTAACCTTCAACGCTAAAATCAGCTAAGGTCACCCAGGTTTCAATGTCTTTTAGGGTTTTAATCTTTGGATTAATTATCAACTTAGGAGAGGCAAAGGGCTCACGTTTAAGCTGAATATCCCGCATTGAGACAAGTTGATCTTCGTAAATATGAGCGTTAACAATTTTATGGTATGCCTTACCGGGCTTATGACCCGTTATTTGGGCCATTAAAGCCAACAATACATAGACTTGTACCATGTTGAAATTCAATCCTAGAGGGACATCACAGCTTCTCTGGGTACTATTGAGATACAGGGTATCACCGAGTAATGAAAAGTGATGCTCGTACATGCATGGACGCAAGCAACCTAGGTCAAATGCGCCTGGGTGAAAGAAGGTTAAAATCTCAGCGCGATTGTCTATGCCATTAGTTAAATCATCGACGATTTGTTGCAGTAAATCGACGTGGCCACCATCATGTTTTGGAAATGCACGTCCTAAAGCGCCATAAATGAGCCCCATATCGTCGGGCCCTTTGCGGTTTGGGTTATCTAGCCAAGCTTGGTTTAGATTGGCATTGGCATCCCATGTTTTAGTGCCTAATGCTCTAAAATCGGCAGCATTTTGATAACCGCGTAAATAACCAAGGACCTCTGCGATGGCCGATTTCCAGAAGCTTTTACGTGTGGTGACTAACGGAAATTGATTGTTTGCAACATCATAAACGAGATCTGCATTTATCACGGTTAAGCATTTTTTGTTAGTGCGAGCATTATTGACCCATTCGCCTTCATCGACAATACGCTGGCACAGATCTAGATATTGTTTCATGTATTTAAATCCTTTTCTCTTTTCGAGATTATACCCAAATGATGGTTAATTAACACGACCTAATCTGTAGATAACGCGTTAATCAGAATTAAGCATCACCATGTCAGCATTACTTACAATAAGACGGGAAACCGTCTTATTGCAGCTTGTTACCTCGGTAATTCCGAGGTAACATCAAGAAAGAATCGATTATTATTGTTTGAGTTTTCTCTATAGACTGAGCGATTGTTTTTTAGGAGTGTTATATGGAACGTACAATTAAAAACTTCTTAAGCCAAGAGTCTGCTGGTGGCATTTTATTAATGATCGCAGTGGCATTGGCGATGATTTTCGCCAATTCACCTTTAGCTGACGTATATCAAGGTTTCTTAGGCACAGAAGTACAGCTTCGAGTAGGTGATCTTGACATCGATAAGCCACTTTTACTGTGGATTAACGATGGCTTGATGGCATTATTCTTTTTATTAATCGGCTTAGAAGTGAAGCGCGAACTACTTGAAGGGGCGTTGTCGAGTGTGGCAAAGGCATCCTTACCCGGCATTGCTGCTATCGGTGGCATGGTATTTCCGGCATTATTTTACTTGGCATTTAACTACTCTAACCCCGATACTCAGATCGGATGGGCTATTCCTGCTGCCACAGATATCGCCTTTGCTCTAGGTATTATGGCATTACTTGGCAGCCGAGTTCCGGTGGCGTTAAAAGTGTTTTTGTTGGCGCTGGCAATTATTGATGATCTCGGGGTGATTGTGATTATTGCGCTGTTTTACAGTACTGATTTATCCATGCTAAGTTTGATTATTGCCGCGGTGTCGATTGTGCTTATGATCGCACTGAACAGAAAAGGGGTCAGTTCGATCCTGCCTTACGGTTTACTTGGTTTTATTTTATGGGTTGCGGTATTGAAATCTGGAGTACATGCGACATTGGCCGGCGTAATTATTGCGTTTTGTATTCCACTTCGTGCTAAAGATGGTTCATCTCCTTCTGAGTCGCTAGAGCATAGCTTACACCCATGGAGCACCTTTATGATCCTGCCTGTGTTTGCTTTTGCTAATGCTGGTTTGTCATTAACGAATATGTCATTGAGTTCATTTGCGGAACCTATTACGCTAGGGATCATCATTGGTCTGTTGTTAGGTAAGCCTGCTGGGGTGCTTTTATTTAGTTATTTAGCGGTAAAACTGAAACTCGCTGAGTTACCTCCGGGAATTGGCTGGAGACACATTACGCCTGTTGCCGTTATGTGTGGGATCGGATTTACCATGTCGGTGTTTATTGCTTCCTTAGCATTTGAACATTCACCTGCTGCATTTGGTGACTATGCAAGGTTAGGGATTTTAACTGGGTCATTATTTGCGGCGGTGATTGGTTATTTTTGGTTGGCTAAGGTACTGCCTAAAAAGGAGAGTTATCATGAAAAAAGTGACTGTAATATCGGGTCTGTTTGTGACCATGATGTCGATGCCAACATTGGCTGATTCATTTAACGTGTGTCAGCAATCACCAGAATCATTAACCTGTCAAAGTTATCTTGAAGGTGTGGTTGATGGGGCATTAATGTATCGCAATGATGCGACCGCAAATCGAATTGATCCCAATGATTATGCCTCCAGAGCATTAAAGTTTCGGGCAGGGAAACGTTATCAAAAAGCGTATTTAAATTATTGTTCCAGCCATGTTCCGGTGAAGTCAGAAATCGTTTCGGCATTAGCGGAACAAGTCTCACTGAACAATGTTACTAACAGTGACGAACTGGAGTCAGTGATTAACAGCTTATTAGATTGTCGCCCTAGCCAACAGTAAGGTTTATGTATTGAACAATACGCCGCATAGACACTGCGTATTGTTCAATATTATTTTTAATCAATCATATTTGGTTGTAGTGATTTTGTTAGGTTATTTATTACTATGCAGCATTTAAATTATAACCATTTATATTATTTTTGGATGGTGCAAAAGAAAGGCTCTGTGACTAAAGCCGCTGAAGTATTATGCCTTGCTCCTCAGACGATTACGGGTCAGATACGCTCATTGGAACAAAGATTGAAAGGGGCGGTTTTTAAACGTGTAGGACGTAACTTGGAGGCCACTGAACTGGGCGAGTTAGTCTTTCGTTATGCCGATAAGATGTTTAGCCTTAGCTATGAAATGCTCGATATCCTTAATTATCAAAAAGATAATTCATTGTTGTTCGAGGTAGGGATTGCTGATGCATTGTCTAAGGCCTTAGTGAGTCGAGTGTTGTTAACCGTTATTCCTAACGATGGTTCGGTAAATTTAGCGTGTTATGAATCAACTCACGATAGCCTTATTGAGCGTTTACGTGAGCATAAACTGGATATGATTTTATCGGATTGTGCTGGCGCTTCATTGAAGTTTCCTGAGATTTTGTCGAAAAAACTAGGTGAGTGCGGTGTGAGCTTCTTCTCTGCTGAACCTATCTCATTACCGTTTCCTGATTGTCTTGAACAGCGAAAATTACTGATCCCGGGTAAACGAACGTCATTGGGACAACAATTACATGGTTGGTTCGCCGAAAAAAATCTTAATGTGAGTATTTTAGGCGAGTTTGACGATGCAGAAATGATGAAAGCTTTCGGTTATTTTAATCGAGGTATTTTTGTTGCGCCGTCTATTTATCGTCATGATATACTGTCACAAGGTATGGTATTACTTGGTGAAACAACCGATATAAAAGAAGAATACCATGTGATGTTCGCCGAGCGAATGATCCAACATCCGGCGGTAAAGTCATTGCTGGCAACGGATTTTAGTGATCTATTTGCTGGACGAGATCAGTCCATAAAAGATTTAGGCAACCGTATAACTAGCTTGTGATATTGACATCAGGAGATTTGTGTTGGAATTAATGAATATAGCGCGTGTACGCTGGGCATGTCGTCGCGGAATGTTAGAATTAGATGTGTTGCTTCAACCTTTTATTGAAGCCCAATATGAAGCAATGACAGACGAAAATAAAAATACTTTTATTCGTTTATTAGAATGTGAAGATCCTGAATTATTTGCTTGGTTTATGGGGCATGAACAATGCCAAGATCCACTGCTAGCTGATATGATAGTCAAAGTCCGTGGAAGAGCAGCACCTTAACCCGCCGATTGACTCCTTGCTCAACACGAGCACTCAAATGCAACAATTTGCGTTGAGTGCTTCGTTTTTACAGCGTGGGGCGTTAATCGTCTCATTAGCGGTTGTGTTAAGCAGTTTTTTAGCTTGGCCCAGTTATCCCTCCCTGATATACCAAATTATCCAAACGTTACTTTTTATTGCCACAATACTGATTTTCATTTTCGAATGGCGCAGAGTGTCTCGCTGGCGTTGCTTGTTGTCTCTGGGCAACAAACAGGCTGGCACCTTATTATATGGTGTTGAGGGTCAATCGGATAACGTCAAGCTTTGTAAAAAACCGTTTATTAGCCCATTACTGTGCATCATTTTTTTGCAGTACACTAAAACCGAAGAGCGTCGGCTATTGCTGGTGTGGAGTGATATGGTAGACGACACAGCATATCGTACTCTGTGTCGCCTGTTATTGAGCCAATAATTGAGCCATTCAGACTGGTTTAATCTTGATAGTGTTTAACGGCTTGGCTGCAATATTGTCGGTTTAGGATTATCGATTTGATCAGGATAATCTGCGTTATAATGTAGGCCTCGACTTTCTTTTCGCTCCATTGCACATCGAATAATCAACTCCGCGACTTGGACTAAATTACGCAGTTCTAATAGATTATTGCTGACTCGGAAGTTTGAATAATATTCTTCAATTTCTTGCTGAAGCATCAAACATCTTCTTAGTGCCCGCTCTAAACGTTTGTCTGTGCGCACTATGCCAACGTAATCCCACATAAAGAGCCGCAGCTCGTGCCAGTTATGGGCAATAACCACTTCTTCATCAGAGTTAGTCACCTGACTTTCATCCCACATCGGTATTGGACTAGGCATAGGAATCTTATGTAACAGACCTTCGATATCTTGTGATGCTGCACGGGCAAAGACTAAACACTCCAGTAATGAATTACTCGCCAGTCTATTGGCACCATGTAAGCCGGTGTAAGCCACCTCACCAATGGCATATAAGCCATTAATATCAGTTTGACCATGAAGATCCGTCATTACGCCGCCGCAGGTATAGTGTGCCGCTGGCACGGCAGGAATAGGATCTTTGGTAATATCGATTCCGAATGTTAGACAACGCTGATGGATGGTCGGGAAGTGCTTAATGATAAAGTCCGCCGGTTTGTGGCTTATGTCTAAATAGACACAGTCAGATCCTAAGCGTTTCATTTCATAATCAATGGCGCGGGCGACAATATCGCGAGGGGCGAGTTCACCTCGTTCGTCAAAGTCAGGCATAAAACGACTGCCATCAGGGCGACGTAAATACGCACCTTCACCGCGTAACGCTTCTGATAATAGGAAGTTTCGGGCGTTGGGGTGAAATAAACATGTCGGATGGAATTGATTAAATTCCATATTGGCGATGCGGCAACCCGCACGCCAGGCCATCGCAATACCATCACCGCTGGCAATATCGGGGTTAGAGGTGTATTGGTACACTTTTGAGCTGCCGCCAGTTGCTAACGCAACAAATTTTGCTCTGATGGTTTCAACATGTTCTTCATCACGATTCCATACATAAGCACCAAGCACCCTGTTACCTGGGCGAGCCAATTTGCGCGTGGTAATTAAGTCAATCGCATTGTAACGTTCTAGTACTTGTATGTTTGGGTGATCGATAGCTTGTTGTTGTAATGTAATTTGCACCGCTTTACCGGTGGCATCAGCAGCATGTAAAATGCGCCGGTGGCTATGTCCACCTTCACGGGTCAAGTGATAATGGGCTGTGCTATCGTCACCGGTAACGGTTTCTTCTTTATCAAATGCGACACCACAATTAATTAACCATTCCATTGCACTTTTTGCGTTTTCTGCGGTGTATGTCACTACAGATTTGTCGCATAATCCAGCTCCAGCGATTAAGGTGTCGTTTACATGTGATTCAATTGTGTCATCTTCATCAAAAACAGATGCAATTCCACCTTGGGCGTACAAGGTTGACCCTTCTGATAGTGGGCCTTTAGAAAGAAGAATTACTTTTGATTTTTCAGCAAGATGTAGTGCTAAAGTTAGTCCTGCAGCGCCGCTGCCGATGACCAAAATGTCAGATTGGTGTTCAACTGCTTGTTTCATCAGGTATCATGATATGGTTTAGTGGTTTGATCATAGTAAAACAAATTTCTTTAGCAGGGTACTTTTACAGCGTATTTTATTTGATTTTGCTTATATATTTTATTTATAAGTAAAATAAATTAACTTTTTTTAATTCAATATCGAACTTTCTTCATATCAGTAGGTCTATTTATATGAACAGGATTCGAGCGACTGAGTAATCAGTGTGACAGATTTAGGAGTAGTCAGCTCGGATGAGTGGACAATATAGTGATCAACAATTAGTTGAGCGAGTGCAGCAAGGCGATAAAAACGCATTTAACCTGCTAGTGCTGAAGTACCAAAATAAAGTGATGAGTTTAATTTCCAGATATGTGCGCAATCAAGCGGATGTTGCGGATGTGACACAAGAAGCCTTTATTAAAGCCTATAGAGCGTTAGCCAATTTTCGGGGTGAAAGTGCATTTTATACTTGGTTGTATCGCATTGCGGTAAACACTGCAAAAAACCATCTTACGTCGCAAGGGCGCAGAGCACCTGCAAACGATGTCGATATAGAAGATGCAGAATATTATGAAGGCAGTGATGCGTTAAAAGAGTTTGCATCACCAGAGCGATTACTAATGAAAGATCAAATGAGTAAAGTGATCTTTGATACGCTCGATACTCTGCCTGAAGAGTTAAAAATGGCCATATCGCTCAGAGAGCTAGAGGGAATGAGTTATGAAGATATTGCCAATATAATGGATTGTCCCGTCGGTACGGTAAGATCTCGAATCTTTCGTGCTCGAGAAGCAATCGACAAACAGCTCCAGCCTTTGCTGGAAAAGTAATAGCCTTAATCTTAGATAGGTGAATAATGCTTAAATCAAGTCAAGAGTGGGTATCTGCATCAGTTGATGGCGAAGTTGATGATAAAACATTGGCACAACTTTCTGCTGACGTTGATTCACATGATGAATGGCAACGCTATCACATGATAGGCGATGCAATGCGCGGTGAGACACCGGCAACCATTGACTTAGACCTTTTTGCTAGCATCGCAGCAGCAATTGAGCTTGAGCCAACAATTATAGCGCCTCAAGCCAAGCAGAGTGAATTAGCCGAGCAAGCTGGAACACAACAGCGAGCTGCATCGGGTTCAAACGTGGTACCATTTTTCAAACAGTTTGGCCAATATGCTATTGCTGCAACGGTTGCCATGGTTGCCATTGTTGGAGTACAAAACTATGATCAAAGTAATGATCCAGAGTCACCATTGCCAGTATTAATGACACGTCCTTTAGTGGGTAGTGTGTCTCCGGTAAGTTATCAAACTGGTGCAGTGAAAAATCAACAAAATTATTCTGATCAACAAGTGATAGAACAGCGTCGCCGTATTAATTCTTATATTCAAGATCACATGCTGCAACAACGTTTAAACCCAGGTGTTGCTGTTGATGATAATCGCGTGCAAGATGCTGCGGTAAATCCATAATCCATCGGCAGAAACCTTGTCTTACCATTTTAGGAGTTAGCTTGCGCCTTATCCTGCTAGCACTGTTAGTGTTAACCTTTCCAACACACGCTGAAGATGATTTATCTGCTAAAGCTTGGCTTAATAATATGAGCCAAGCAATGCGCGTTAAGCAATTTAAAACCTCTATTATTCAGCTACAAGCCGATCATATTCGTCCGCTTGTTTACATTCATGGCATTGTCGATAATAAAGAAATCGCATTACTTGAATACCTAAATGGCCCGCCTAAAAGTGCTGTTAGAGTGGGTAATACGGTTACGTTTATAGAACATGACCAATCGGCTTATAGCGTTCAAGCCCCTCGTATTCAGGGGATTTGGCCTGCTGCTTTAGCGGGAGACTTACACCAGCTCGAAAAAGGCTACCAATTTGTAAAAGGTGGCCGCGGACGTATTGCTGGACGCCCTGGGCAAATGATCCGTTTATTGGCTAATGATGATAATCGTTATGACGCTCAAGTGTGGATCGATATGGACACTTATCTGCCATTACGTTTTGATACCCTTAATAAAGACAAACAATTACTTGAACAAACCATGGTCATTGAGCTGATTGAATTAGCCGAGCCTGCGAAAATTTTAATTGAAGCCGCAAAGCAAGAGTGGCCAGCAGTAATGAACCAAGCGGAACGCACTGATGGCAAAAACTGGCAATTTACTTGGTTACCAGAAGGATTTGATGTCGTTGTTCGCGATCATCATCGGTTGATTGGTAGTCACGAGCCCGTTGAGTATGTTGCCTTAACAGACGGATTGGCTAATATTTCTGTTTATGTTGCGCGAGCGGGAGACAATCCAATGCCGAATGAATTACTTATTCGTAATGGGTTATCTATGGTCGTTGTTAAAGTCGGTACGCTTGAGGTGGTTGCTATTGGTAAAGTGCCTTCAGAGACCTTAGACAAAATTGCCAATAGTTTAGTGTTGAAATAAACCTTAGCTTATTGATTTGTAAGCCGTGACATGATGCTATTGTGTTGCGGCTTACGTGTTTTTATGATGAGCCATGAGCGATATAGCTTAGGCATAAACTGACTTAGCCAATGATGGTCATTGTGCTAAAATACCAACATATTTATTGGTCGAGTGTGTTAAATGAATAAGCATATATCTGAGTCATCTACTTCTGCAATGATGGAAGAAATTGCCCGCGTGGTTGATTATCAACAAGGCTGGGTCACCGTTGAAGTAGAATTAAAAAGTGCTTGTAATCATTGTGCCAGCAGTGAAAATTGCGGTACTTCAACCATCGCCAAGGCCTTTTCGGTTCATACTCAGCGTTTTTCATTACCCAGTGAGAAACCTTGCCGTAGCGGTGATTTGCTTAAAATTGGCTTGCCTGAAAGTGTGATCATCAAGGCGGCTGCATTAGTCTATTTGTTGCCATTATTAGGCATGTTTCTATCGGCCATTATTGGGCATATGCTGGCCGCGGGTTTAGGGCTAAGTACCAATGGTTTTGCAATGGCTTTTGGGGCTTCAGGGGCGTTGGTAGCATGGTTTGTCGGCAAACACTTTGCTACCCAACTTGAAGCACTCGCTACGCCTGTGATCATCACCTATTTAGGCCAAGAAGTAGGGATTATTAGCGCGACTCGTTAGTCATGGTTCATTAGTGATTGTTCATCAGATATTACGACGATATATTTTCGGTGCAGTTTGAATGATCATTAACGATAGGCATACTGCTCAATCGCACTAGCATTCTGCTCAATCGAACTAAGAGTATGCTGATCTAGCCATTAATCCCATCAAGAGATGCTTAAAAACTGCTTTTTATGACCAATAAATATACCCAAACAGATACTATTAATTAATCTGATTGGTATTACCCCCCTAATCAGGTACACTTTGTCACCTTAATTTTCATCATTTTAGTAGTAGTCATTGCAGCATAATGAAACACATTAGAAACTTCTCGATTATTGCCCATATCGACCATGGTAAATCAACTTTATCCGATCGCCTTATTCAGGTATGTGGCGGCTTAACTGACCGTGAAATGGCTGCACAGGTTTTAGATTCAATGGATCTAGAACGTGAGCGTGGCATTACGATTAAAGCCCAAAGTGTCACCCTAGATTACCATGCAAAAGATGGTAAAACTTATCTACTTAACTTCATTGATACACCTGGCCACGTAGACTTTTCTTATGAAGTTTCACGCTCTCTGGCTGCTTGTGAAGGTGCATTGTTAGTAGTTGATGCTGGTCAAGGCGTAGAAGCTCAGACATTAGCAAACTGCTATACCGCACTAGAGATGAATTTGGACGTTGTTCCAGTATTAAACAAAATTGACTTACCTCAGGCTGAACCTGACCGTGTCGCCGCTGAAATTGAAGATATTGTTGGTATTGCAGCCATCGATGCAGTGCGTTGCTCGGCAAAGACAGGGGTGGGTGTTGATTTAGTATTAGAAGAAATTATTGCCAAAATTCCACCTCCAGAGGGTGATGAGACTGCACCATTACAAGCGCTGATTGTCGACTCATGGTTTGATGCATATCAGGGTGTCGTGTCTTTAGTCCGTATTAAGAATGGCGTACTTAAGAAAGGTGACAAATTCAAAGTGATGTCCACAGGACAAAACTATAACGCCGATCGCATCGGGATTTTTACACCAAAAGAAAAAGACAAAACAGAGCTTCGTGCCGGTGAAGTGGGTTATGTGATTTCTGGTATTAAAGAAATTCATGGTGCGCCAGTGGGCGATACCTTGACCCATGCAAAAAATGGTGCAGATAAACCTTTACCTGGGTTTAAGCGCGTTAAGCCGCAGGTTTATGCCGGTGTATTCCCAATCTCTACCGATGAATATGAGAGCTTCCGCGATGCGTTGAATAAATTAAGTTTAAATGACGCATCACTGTTTTTTGAACCTGAAACATCCTCCGCGTTAGGTTTTGGTTTCCGTATCGGTTTCCTTGGTCTACTCCACATGGAGATTGTGCAGGAGCGCTTAGAGCGCGAATACGATCTCGATTTGATCACCACAGCTCCCACCGTAGTTTACGAAGTTATTATGAACAGTGGTGAAACTGTTTATGTTGATAATCCATCGGATTTACCTGCGCTGAACAACATCGAAGAAATTCGTGAACCGATTGTTGAAGCCAATATATTAGTGCCAAAAGAGTACTTAGGTAACGTGATTACCTTGTGTATTGAAAAGCGTGGTTCACAAACTAATATGGTATATCACGGTAATCAAGTGGCGGTTACTTATCACTTACCGATGGCTGAAGTGGTCATGGATTTCTTTGACCGTCTTAAGTCAACGAGTCGTGGTTATGCATCATTAGAGTATAACTTTATTCACTTTGAACCTGCGGACATGGTGCGATTAGATATTTTAATCAACAGCGATCGTGTTGATGCGTTAGCGATGATTATTCACCGCAGTAATATTCGTCATCGTGGTTTAGCTTTGGTTGATAAGATGAAAGAGCTGATCCCTCGACAAATGTTTGATATTGCGATTCAGGCTGCTGTTGGCAGTCAGATTATCGCTCGTTCAAGCATTAAAGCATTGCGTAAAGACGTTACCGCTAAGTGTTATGGCGGCGACGTATCGCGCAAGAAAAAACTGCTTAACAAGCAGAAAGAAGGTAAAAAGCGCATGAAGCAAGTCGGTAACGTTGAGGTGCCACAAGAGGCATTTTTAGCAGTTCTGAAGCTAAATAATTAATAATAATTAATTAAGTTAATGTGCAGAATAACGCCGCGTATTGCGGCGTTATCGTTATTTTCACGATATATTATGTAACACTCAACTGGGTGAATGTTTATACGTTTATCACCATACTTGATTGAGTTATTCTAAGCCTTGGCTCAAGCCATATGGATCCAACACACCCAGCAGGAGATAAATTAGTAATGGCAGCCTATTTTTCGCTTATTTTAGTGCTCGTAACCTTAGTCAGCGGTCTTATTTGGTTAATTGATGTGGTTTTTTTCGCGCCTAAACGCCGTGAAAATTTATTAGTTGCACATGCCAATTCGACGGAGTTGAGTGCCGATGCCATCGATAAAATCATTCGTGAACCTGTGCTAGTTGAAACTGCGCATTCTATTTTTCCGGTGATCGCGTTTGTGATGATTTTACGGTCATTTATTTATGAGCCATTTCAAATCCCATCGGGTTCTATGATGCCAACATTGTTGGTGGGGGATTTTATTCTGGTAGAGAAGTTTAGTTATGGGTTACGCGATCCAGTATGGCGCAGTAAACTCGTTGAAATTGGTGAGCCAGAACGCGGCGATGTTTTTGTCTTTAAATACCCAGAAAACCCAAAAATTGACTATATAAAGCGTGTAGTCGGATTGCCGGGTGACAAAATTATTTACCGTAATAAACAGTTAATGATCCAAGGTCCGTGTGACACAGGCATCGATTGCCTAGCACCAAGAGTCATTGCTCATACTGAAATTAATCGGGGTGAGTTTAGCCAGGATAATGTGCCGCTTATTCGGTTAAGTGAGCAATTAGGCGACGTTAAGCATGATATTTTGATGAACCCGTCACGTCCTGATTTTAGACAACACTTTTATCCTCAAGCTGGCCTTCCTGTGGGTGAGTTTTTGGTGCCAAAAGGCATGTATTTTGCGATGGGTGATAATCGCGATAACAGTACCGATAGTCGTTTTTGGGGCTTTGTACCGGAAGAAAATCTTGTCGGAAAAGCTGTCGCCATTTGGATTAGTTTTGAATTTGATAGTAAGCCGAGTGATTGGTTACCGACGTGGGTACCGACCGGCGTGCGTTTTGATAGAGTAGGTGGAATACATTGATGGAACCCATTAAAAATTTGCCGCGTTTGTGCCGTACTTTAGGTTATGAATTTAGTAATATTGAATTACTTATCCAAGCACTAACACATCGTAGCGCAGCAAATAAACATAATGAGCGTTTAGAGTTTTTAGGCGATTCGATTTTGTCGATAGCCATTTCAGATGCCTTGTATCATCAGTTTCCAAAGGCGACTGAAGGTGATTTAAGCCGCATGCGCGCCACCTTGGTTAAAGGTGACACGCTGACATTAATTGCCATAGAATTCAAACTGGGTGATTATTTGTATTTAGGCCCAGGTGAGCTCAAAAGTGGTGGCTTTAGACGCGAATCTATTTTAGCTGATGCAGTAGAAGCCATTATTGGTGCGGTCTACCTCGATGCTGATATTGAAGTTTGCCGTAAGCTATTACTATCATGGTATAAAGAGCGTTTAGCTGAGATAAAACCGGGTATTAATCAAAAAGATCCGAAGACAATTTTGCAAGAACACCTACAAGGTTTTAAAAAGCCATTACCTGATTACCAAGTTGTAGCGGTAGACGGTGAAGCTCATGACCAAACCTTTACGGTAGAATGTCGAATTAGTGAATTAGATAAAGTTGTCACTGGTGTGGCAAGTTCAAGAAGAAAAGCTGAGCAGCTTGCTGCAGCTCAGGTATTGGAGCTACTGAATAAATGATCAAGAAAACAGACTTGCCAGCAGGTGATAGCCAAGAACCTAGCTTAGATGAACTGCTGGCAAGGATGAACCAAGCAGCACCAATCGCCACGGCGAAATACGATGTGACCTATTGTGGCATGGTAGCCATTGTCGGTCGTCCTAATGTGGGAAAATCGACTCTTTTAAACAAGTTACTTGGCCAAAAAGTCAGTATCACGTCGAAAAAACCCCAAACGACTCGTCATCGTATTATGGGCATTCATACTAATGGCCCAAGTCAAATTGTATTTATTGATACCCCAGGCCTGCACATTGAAGAAAAACGCGCGATTAACCGCTTAATGAATCGTGCTGCTGCCAGTTCATTAGCCGATGTTGCTATGGTTATTTTTGTTGTGGATGGCATGACGTGGACTGCCGATGATGAGATGGTGTTACAAAAAATCCAACATCGTAATGATGATCGTAAAATCATCTTAGCCATTAATAAAGTTGATAATATTAAAGATAAAGAATCATTATTCCCTTATTTAACTGAATTGGCTAAAAAGTTTGATTTTGATGAGATTTTGCCAATATCAGCCACCAAAGGCACCAACGTGCAGCGCATTTTAGATATGGCACGAGAATCATTACCTGCAGCGCCATTTTACTTCCCTGAAGATTATGTGACTGATCGCTCGCAACGATTTATGGCATCAGAAATTGTCCGTGAAAAACTGATGCGTTTTCTAGGCGACGAACTGCCATATGATGCGACAGTAGAAATTGAACAGTTTAAAATGATGGAAAATGGTGTTTACCAAATCAACGCGTTGATTTTAGTTGAACGTGAAGGCCAAAAACGTATGGTCATTGGTAATAAAGGTGAGCGAATTCGGACTATTGCCACTCAAGCCCGACTCGACATGGAAAAATTATTTGATAATAAAGTGTTTCTTGAGGTATGGGTGAAAGTGAAATCTGGCTGGGCTGATGACGAACGCGCATTGAGAAGTCTAGGTTATGGCGAAGACTAAATCGTCTTTAGTATTTTTGATTATTTGCTTTTAGGCATGGCCACCATGAAACGTGGCTATGTGCTTCATCATCGTCAATTTCGAGAATCGAGCGTGATTGTTAATTTGCTGGTCGAGGGCGTTGGACGTGTCGATGCCATCACTCGAGTCGGTTCAGGTAAACGGTCGATTAAAAGTATTTTACAACCTTTTCAACCGCTAATAATCCAATTTAGTGCTCAATCGGAAGCCAGAAACCTAGGTTTAAAAACCATTACCCAAATTGAATCAGCAGCACCAGCTATACCTTTAAGTGGTAATAGTCTGTATTCTGGTTTTTATCTAAACGAGTTATTGGTTCGTCTATTATCGGTGGAACACCAAGCTGAAGGGTTATTTTTAGACTATCACCGTGCGTTACTGGCGTTAGCCAAACAGTTTTGCTCAAGTCACCTGCGTTATTTTGAAATGGCACTGTTATTAGAGCTAGGTGCATTGCCATCTCTTGCCCATGACACTCAAGGTGACTCATTAGATTGCCGTTGTCACTATCGGTTTATTGCACAAAGTGGTTTTATCCCTGTGGTAACAACCCAAGCGTCATCTTTTTCTCATGGCAAAGGCTGTTTATCTGGCTCAATGTTGCTAGCATTGGCATCGCAAGATTTACAACCTGAACAGTTTAATCAAGCCAAAGGGTTAATGCGGTATTTACTGACGCCATTGCTGGGTAATAAGCCACTATTAAGTAGGCAATTGTTCGCTAAGAAAGCCGATTAGTATAGAGAATTTCGTAAACTGAATACGCAAACCGAGCACGATCTCATTCGTGTCTAAACCTTGGTGAGCATATGTCGTTATTGTGTTATTTATTACCTTAAGGAGCTCGATGTGAGCGGAATACTGTTAGGCATTAACATCGATCATATCGCGACACTGCGTCAGGCTCGCGGTACTCACTACCCCGATCCGGTGCACGCCGCGGCAGTGGCAGAGCATGCTGGTGCAGATGGCATTACTATACATCTACGTGAGGACCGACGTCATATTCAAGATCGTGATGTGTATTTGTTAGCAAAAACATTGAAAACGCGAATGAACTTTGAGTTTGCTGTCACGGAAGAAATGATCGCCATTGCCTGTGATATAAAACCTGCTTACGCTTGTTTAGTGCCAGAGAAGCGTGCAGAGCTGACGACTGAAGGTGGTCTTGATGTTGCTGGTCAGTTAGAGAAGGTTAGTTTAGCCGTCATCCGTTTAGCCGCAGCAGGCATTAAAGTGTCATTGTTTATCGATGCTGATAAAAGCCAGATTGATGCCGCCGTTGCTTCTGGTGCACCCTATATCGAAATTCATACGGGTTGTTATGCAGATGCCAAAACCGATGCACAACAGGCTGTTGAATTAGCTCGTATCATCGAAATGGCAAAGTATGCCCATAGCCAAGGATTGGTCGTCAATGCCGGTCATGGTTTGCATTACCATAATGTTAAAGCGATTGCGGCAATACCAGAGCTTTATGAGCTTAATATTGGTCATGCTGTCATAGCAAGGGCGGCAATTGATGGCTTAGACACTGCCGTTAGAGACATGAAAGCATTGATGCAAGCTGGGCGTAGAGGCGAGTAATGGCCATTGTGGGAATTGGGACTGATATTGTTGAGATAGAGCGCATTCGCGAGCAACAAACTCGCTTGGGTGACAAACTGGCCAAAAGGGTGTTAACGCAAGCTGAGTTAGCTGTGTATTGCGCTTCTACATTACCGGAGCGTTACCTTGCTAAGCGTTTTGCTGCTAAAGAAGCTGCTGCCAAAGCCTTAGGTACTGGGATTGGACGTGGCGTATCATTCCAGCATATTCACACCAGCAATGATGAATATGGTGCACCTTTGGTGACCTTCACTGAGGGGGCTGCCAAAAGGTTAGCTTTGTTAGGTGGTGTAAAAGGTCACTTGTCTATTGCTGATGAAAAACATTATGCCATCGCAACCGTCATTTTAGAGTCAGCTGATTAGCGCCATCGGCTGACTAACTATCGTTAACAATGAACCGCCTAGAAATTAACCATTCCCATAGCTGCCATCCGCAGTAATCTTAGTCAATCTTCAGCCCTAAATCTTCAGTGTTAAATCTTCAGTCTCAAATCTTCAGGGATAAATCTAAGCCTGCATCAAGGTTAAGCGACAAATGTTTTATGATGTTATTTACTCAGTAAATAAGCTAAATTAACATTAGTATCGAATAGGGACATTTATATGAGCTTGGATATTCGTGATAATCATAAAGATATGGAGCAATGATGAAATCGGCAGTAGAACAACTTTCAACTTATAAAAGTGTGCACTTAAACCCACAAAATATAAAGACGCATTTTGTTGGTGTGCCGATGATTGTTTGGTCGGCATTTCTAATGCTGGGGACACTTCGCTTTGCATGGCAAGATTATCAAGTCAGTCTAGCGATGATATTAGCTGTGGTGGTGTTGTGCTACTACATGGCGCTTCACATGCGCTTAGCACTTGGTCTAGTCTTGTTTATTTTGCCGGTGTTATATACCACCGAGCAGGTTGTTCATACTTCACACCCATTTATGATTGCCATGGGTATTTTTGTGATCGGTTGGATTATTCAGTTCATTGGCCATAAGTTTGAAAAAGCTAAGCCTGCTTTTATGGATGATCTCAATCAACTACTGATAGGACCATTTTTCTTGATGGCAGAATTGTATTTTATGCTAGGTTTGGAAAAAGAGTTAGCCGCCGAAATAACCCCAATAGCACATGAAAAACGCCGTGCGTTGGAGGCTAAACGTCATCGTTAGCGATGAGGCATTAACCGCAATAAAAAAGGCGCATGCTGCGCCTTTTTTATAAGTGATAACCTATTCGTTATCATCAATGAGCTGTAAATTACTCGGTAACACTCTGACTGTTTTAATCATATTATCCGCAACATCGATGACATCTATTTGATAATCAACTATGCGTAAACTAGTATTTGCTACTGGGATCTCTTCGAGGAATTCAATAATCAGACCGTTTAAGGTTTTGGGACCATCAATCGGCAAGTTCCATTTCATTTCTTTATTAAGATCACGAATGTTAATCGTGGCATCAATGATGAAACTACCATCTTGCTGGATATTAATGTCTTCACTGGCAGTGCTAAGCATCGAGGTTGTAAAGTCACCGACAATCTCTTCCAGAATATCTTCCAAGGTTACTAAACCCTGAATATCACCGTATTCATCGACAACAAGCCCAATGCGTTCTTTATTTTGTTGGAAATTAGTCAATTGTACGTTTAGTGGTGTGCCTTCAGGAATAAAGTACAATTCTTTGACCGCACGTAATAATGATGACTTGCTGAATTGTTCTTTTGATTGCAAGCGCAATGCATCACGTAAATGAATAAATCCTACAGCATCATCAATATTGTCTCGATACACCAGTACTCTGGTGTGCGGACTTTGCACCACTTGCTTATTAATCAACTTAAAATCGTCATTGACGTTAATGGCATAAATATCTGAGCGTGAAATCATAATGTCTTCGACAGTGACTTTTTCTAAATCTAAAATCGACAGTAACATTTCTTGGTGACGCTGTGGGATGAGCGCGCCGGCCTCATGCACAACGGTGCGCAGTTCTTCTTGGCTTAATGCATCATTTGTTTTGACGGTTTTTATACCCATCAAACGTAAAAATATCGTAGTAATTAGGTTGATTGCCTTCACTAATGGTGACAGCAAGATTAATAACCAACCTAATAGAATGCTCGAGGGGAATGCAATACGTTCAGGGTGCAAAGCGGCAAATGTTTTTGGTGTCACTTCAGCAAACACCAGTATCACAAGGGTCAATACACCGGTTGCAATCGCAACGCCCATATCGCCAAATAAACGCATTCCAATAATCGTTGCTATTGCCGATGCCAGAATATTAACCAGGTTATTACCGATGAGAATGAGCCCGATGAGTCGGTCAGGGCGATCAAGCATTTTTAACGCACGAATCGCGCCTTTGTGTCCATTAGCCGCAAGGTGTCGTAAGCGGTAACGGTTGAGGCTCATCATTGCAGTTTCCGAGCCGGAAAAGTATGCAGACATTACGATTAAAACCAAAAGGAATATAAGGAGTGCGCTGGTAGATATAGCGTCCAAAAAAGGGGCCCCATGAAGTGGTGTGAAATTGACCAACAGGCCGAATTGTCATTAATTTAACGGCCATTATTTATTATTGGCCGTTAGTGTCAAGTTATCTTGTTAATCTATCAATACAATAGAATAAGTTAATGAACTTATAAACGGTTAAAATTAGTTTAATATCAACTCTTTAACAATTCTCGCACCAAAATAAGCCAGTGAAAGTAAGCTAGCGCCAGAGAGACTATATATCACTGCGGTACGGATTCTACAGCCAACAGTATATTGTTGCCACAACATAATCGCGTAAACGATCCAAGCGATCATGGATAATATGGCCTTATGCCCTTTACCGTCGCCAAACATATCGTCTAAAAATATAAACCCAGTCACGAGTGACAAGCTCAATAAAATAAATCCAATAATGATGAGATGGTAAAGCTGTTTTTCTACCGTCATTAATGGCGGCATTGCAGGGCTCATCATCATCTGCTTTTTCTTAAGTTTATTTTGGATTAACCACAGTTGAATGGCGTACATTGCCGCTATCATCAAAGCACTGTAAGCCATGAGTGATAAAATAATATGAGCCAGAATTTCAGGGTGCAAATCAAAATGAATAATATATTGCGGTGGTAGTAACCATAAAAGCGCTACCGATAAAATTGAGCAGGCGTAAACAACGGGTACAACAATGATGACTTTAAGTTTCGGCATCGTAATGGTAAACGTTAATGCAATAATCCAGTTAACCAATGAAATCACATTGGTTAAACTAAAATTTTGTCCATCGACGGTAAAAATTGCATTTGAAAGTGCAAAACCATGCATGATAACGGCAATACCAGAAGCCACCATGACAGCTTTACGATTCGGCCCTTTTACGTGAAAAAGTCGGCTCGTCACTAAAACTAACGCTAAGCAGTAAAAAAGCATAGCTGCCGCTGAAAAAATAACCATTTAGAATCAACCTATCATAGTAGTTAATGCTGAAAAACTGCGCCCTGATGGTTGAACAATACTACCAAAGCATCACATTTTCATTATTTGTATTAGATTAACATGATCATGGCCTAATATGGCAGTGACCTAAGACGCAAAATTTAACAGTTTCCTGCCTTTAGGGGCAATTAATTTACGTAAAGTTGATTAGTGTTTAAGTTCTTCGTGTTGCAAGTATCGTAATTTAGAGTGGCTTGGGTATAATGGGCTCAATTATTGATATGCTTAAAGAGCCGCCAATGTTTGAAAATTTATCTGACAGACTGTCAAGCACACTAAAAAACATTAGTGGCCGTGGTCGCTTAACAGAAGACAACATTAAAGAAACCCTGCGTGAAGTGCGTATGGCGCTACTTGAGGCGGATGTCGCTTTGCCTGTTGTTAGGGATTTTGTTAACAGCGTAAAAGAACGCGCTGTAGGACAAGAGGTGTCAAAAAGCTTAAGCCCAGGGCAAGCTTTTATAAAAATTGTTCAAAACGAACTTGAAAAAGCCATGGGTGAGTCGAATGAAGCCCTCGACTTAGCGGCAATACCACCGGCTGTGATCATGATGGCGGGTCTTCAAGGCGCGGGTAAAACAACGTCGGTTGCCAAATTAGGTAAGTTTTTACGCACACGTCATAAGAAATCTGTACTTGTGGTGAGTGCTGACGTTTATCGTCCAGCGGCGATTAAACAGCTTGAAACATTAGCCGCAGAGGTTGAAGTTGAGTTCTTTCCGTCTGATGTTAGCCAAAAACCCGTTGATATTGCTAAAGCAGCAATAAGCTATGCAAAATTAAAATTCATTGATGTGGTGATTGTCGATACAGCGGGTCGTCTGCATGTTGATGAAGCCATGATGGATGAGATCAAACAGCTGCATGCCACTGTCAATCCTGTTGAGACGTTATTCGTCGTTGATGCGATGACGGGGCAAGACGCGGCTAATACGGCTAAAGTATTCAATGAAACGTTGCCTTTAACGGGTGTCATCTTGACCAAAGTTGATGGCGACGCTCGTGGTGGTGCTGCATTATCTATTCGCAGTATCACGGGTAAGCCGATTAAATTTCTAGGTGTCGGTGAAAAAACCGATGAATTAGAACCTTTCCATCCTGACCGAATTGCTTCACGCATTTTAGGTATGGGTGATGTACTGTCTTTAATTGAAGAAGTTGAACGTGGCGTCGATAAAGACAAAGCGATGAAATTGGCTTCAAAAGTGAAATCAGGTGGCAGTTTCGACTTAGAAGATTTTCGTGAGCAATTACAGCAAATGAAAAACATGGGCGGAATGATGAACATGATTGAGAAGCTTCCTGGTGTGGGGCAATTACCACCAGAGGCATTGGCTCAAGTTCAAGACGGTAAGATGACTGGACAAATGGAAGCCATCATTAATTCGATGACATTTAAAGAACGTAAAAATCCAGATTTGATTAAAGGATCTCGTAAACGTAGAATCGCCTTAGGTTCTGGGACTCAAATTCAAGATGTAAACCGCTTGTTGAAGCAATTTACCCAAATGCAGAAAATGATGAAAAAAATGTCTGCAAAAGGTGGAATGAAGAAGATGATGCGCGGAATGAGCGGAATGTTACCTCCAGGAATGAAGTTACCTGGTCGATAATATCAGCATCTTTCAAGTACAAAATTAGTTAATCTTAAATTCAATCAGTAGGTTAGGTTATGCTGTTGACTTTATTGCAACAAAACTGGTGAGTTAAAAAACATCAGATTTGGTTGCATTAGTTCAAAAGTCAGGTAAAATCTTCCCGCTTTCTTTCTGGAACTCTTCGCGAACACGGAGTTCCAGTTTTTATTTTTGCTTCTAGCAAATCATTAGAGGAATAAAACGCATGGTCACCATTCGTTTGGCTCGTGGCGGCGCAAAAAAGCGTCCATTTTATAATATCGTTGTTGCTGATAGCCGCAATGCTCGTGACGGTCGTTTCATCGAACGTGTAGGTTTCTTCAATCCATTGGCTCGTGGCCAAGAAGAAACGTTACGTTTAGATCTTGATCGTGTTGAGCACTGGGTTGCTACTGGCGCTGCAACATCTGAGCGTGTTGCAAAACTGATTAAAGACGCGCGTAAAGCTACTGCTTAATCGCGTATAAGGTATAGATAGATGAGTAGTAACCAAGAACTCGTTGTACTGGGTAAATTAGGCTCCAGTCATGGTATTAAAGGTTGGCTAAAAATCACTTCCTATACCGATTCTGTTGAAGGTATTTTCGATTATTCGCCTTGGCTAATAAAAGAACAAGGCGTTTGGCGTGAAGTTAAGGTCGCTCAGTGGCGTTTTCAAGGTAAAGCTGTTGTGGCTGAACTTGAAGGTGTCGCTACCAGAGAAGATGCGCAAATGCTCACGAATTGTGAAATTGCGATCAACCCTGAGCAAATGAAAGAACTCGATGATAGTGAATTCTATCATCGTGATCTTATTGGCTGCGAAGTGACCAATATAAACGGCTATAACATGGGTATTGTTGAGCAGATCGTGGAAACAGGATCAAACGACGTATTACTGGTTAAAGCTAATGCCAAAGATGCCTTCGGCAAAGCGGAACGTATGATCCCCTTTGTCCCTGAGCAGTTCATCAAACAGGTGGATCTGCAAGGGAAACAGATTTTAGTGGATTGGGATCCTGACTTCTAAGTCGAGGTACAACATATGTGGTTAGGGGTAATCACCCTGTTTCCAGAGATGTTTCGTGCTGTTACAGACTTTGGGGTCACGGGTCGAGCCGTGAAAAACGGCCTGCTTGAGTTGCAAACGTGGAATCCTCGAGATTTCACCCATGATAGACATAATACTGTGGATGACCGACCTTATGGTGGTGGACCTGGTATGTTGATGATGGTGCAGCCCTTGCGTGATGCTATCCATGCAGCTAAAGCAGCTGCAGGTGATAGGGCAAAAGTGATTTATCTGTCTCCTCAGGGACGCAAGCTGGATCAACAAGGCGTCACTGAGTTAGCTAAATCAGAACGTTTGATTTTAGTGTGTGGTCGATACGAAGGTGTTGATGAGCGCATTATTCAAACAGAAGTAGATGAAGAATGGTCAATCGGTGATTACGTACTTTCGGGTGGTGAATTACCGGCAATGACGTTAATCGATTCAGTGGCTCGTTTAGTACCCGGTGTACTAGGTAAGCAAGCGTCAGCAGAGCAAGATTCTTTCTCTGATGGTTTACTGGATTGCCCTCATTATACTCGCCCTGAACTATTGGATGGTCTTGACGTACCTGCAGTGCTATTAAGCGGTGACCACGAAAAAATTAGACTTTGGCGTCTACAACAAAGTATCGGAAGAACTTTTTTGAGGCGACCAGAATTATTTGAAAATCTAGCTCTGACTGACGAACAAACGACTTTATTAGCGCAGTTCGTGAATGAAACGGACAAGTCCGCATAGTCAATGCTCAGTTAATACTAGGATGGAGTAATTATGAACAACATCATTAAAATGCTCAACGATGAGCAAATGAAAACAGATGTACCTGAATTTGGTGCTGGTGATACAGTAGTGGTTCAAGTACGTGTAAGCGAAGGTGAGAAAGATCGTCTTCAAGCTTTTGAAGGTGTGGTAATCGCTAAGCGTAACCGTGGTTTGCATTCTGCATTCACAGTACGTAAAACCTCTAATGGCACAGGTGTTGAGCGTGCTTTCCAGACGCACAGCCCATTAATTGCTAGCATCGAAGTTAAGCGTCGCGGACGTGTACGTCGTGCGAAACTGTACTATTTACGTGAGCGTTCAGGTAAGTCTGCACGTATCCGTGAAAAATTGGCAACTAAAAAATAGTTACCGATACAGAATAAAGATGCAGTGTTCGCACAACAACCCGCCGAAAGGCGGGTTTTTGTTTGTGGCGCTTTTAAAAATGTAAAATCGAGAAAGCGAAAAAAGCGCCAGGAGCGGAAAATAAACTAGGCTACAGCTTAGTGCTTAAATAATTTGATTAATATATCAGTGATTAAGTGATTATTTACGCTTTGGCTAAATAAGCCTTGATCTCATTCATTGCTACAGGCATAGTTGCATCTAAGGTGTAATGGTGTAGCGTTACAAAGGTACGATTTGAACGATCCAATACCTAAAAAATAAATCTATTAGTGACCTTTGGTCAGTCGTCAAAAGAGAGTGATAAGTATGCAACAAGATACCATTAATAATGTGCACATTAGTTCAGAGCAAGTGCTAGTGACTCCTGCAGAGTTAAAGCAAGAACTTCCATTATCAACTCATGCTTATCAATATATTCTTAACGCGCGTAAGCAAGTGTCGGATATTGTTCACAAACGTGATAATCGTGTGCTTGTGGTGACAGGCCCTTGTTCTATTCACGATATTGCAGCGGCAAAAGAGTATGCATTAAAACTTAAAAAGTTACATGATGAACTCAGCGATGACTTTTACATCTTAATGCGAGTGTATTTTGAGAAACCGCGCACAACCGTTGGTTGGAAAGGGTTAATCAATGATCCTGATATGGATGAGTCATTCGATGTGGAAAAAGGACTCAGAATGGCCCGTGAGCTTATGATTTGGCTTGCAGAATTAGAGTTACCTATTGCGACCGAAGCACTTGATCCCATCAGTCCACAGTATTTATCTGAGTTGATTACGTGGTCTGCGATTGGCGCCAGAACCACAGAATCGCAAACTCACCGTGAAATGGCTTCAGGTCTGTCTATGCCTGTTGGTTTTAAAAATGGTACCGATGGTAAGTTAGAAGTGGCGATAAATGCACTTAAATCAGCCGCCAGTAGCCATCGCTTTATGGGGATTAATCAAGACGGTCAAGTTGCGTTACTGCAAACCGCCGGTAATCCTGACGGTCACATTATTTTACGTGGTGGCTTAACCCCTAATTATGATGCTGACAGTGTTGCTGTGAGCGAAGCTCAAATTCATAAAGCTAATCTCAGTGCGCGTTTAGTTGTTGATTGTAGCCATGGCAATTCATCAAAAGATCATCAACGTCAAAAAAACGTTTGTGAAGATGTATTTAACCAAATTGAAGCAGGTAATAAATCGATTATCGGTGTTATGCTGGAAAGTAACCTAAATGCTGGTAATCAAAGTGCAGACAAACCCCTTGCTGAACTTAAGTATGGTGTTTCTGTGACTGACGCATGCATTGACTGGGAAACTACTGAAATCATTTTAAAACAAGGCGCTAGCCAGTTGTCTGCAGTATTACCAACGCGTTTTGAGACGCTGCAGGTTGTCAACGGTTAATGGATAAACACATGAACGAAAAAACCACAGCAGGCTTAGAACATCTTCGTGATTTAATTGATGGCGTTGATCAACAATTACTGCATTTATTACGTAAACGCCTCGATTTAGTGGCACAGGTTGGTGCGGTAAAGCACTCGGCAGGTGTGCCCATCTATGCGCCACAGCGCGAAGCATCGATGTTAGCGAAACGTCGAGATGAAGCGCAAAGCATGAATATCTCGCCTCAATTAATCGAAGATATACTGCGTCGACTTATGCGTGAATCTTACCTAAATGAGAAAGATGTGGGGTTTAAGCAGATTAAGCAAGATCTTGGCCATGTAGTGGTGGTGGGTGGGCAGGGCAAACTTGGGCAGTTATTCAGCCAAATGTTAGTTCTCTCCGATTATGAAGTGAAATGTATTGATAAAAATGATTGGCAAGATTCCGCCGCTATTTTTGATGGTGCTGGACTGGTCATTGTTACCGTACCTATTAATGTGACCTGCGAGGTGATCCGCGACAAGTTAACCCAATTGCCTGAAAATTGTATTCTGGCTGATCTCACTTCTATTAAAGAAGCCCCTTTAGCGGCAATGTTAGCCGCCCATAGCGGCCCTGTAGTGGGTTTGCATCCTATGTTTGGCCCCGATGTTGGTAGTCTGGCCAAACAGGTGGTGGTAGTGTGCCATGGCCGTCATCAAGATGCATATCAATGGTTGCTACAACAGATTGAGATTTGGGGTGCCCGTATTGTCGAAGCTGAAGCTGAACGTCATGATAAAGCCATGCAACTTGTGCAAGCTATGCGTCACTTTTCAACATTTGTATATGGCGTAAACCTGTGTAAAGAAGAAGCTGATATTGATAATTTATTACAGTTTAGCTCCCCTATTTATCGTTTAGAGTTAGCCATGGTTGGGCGTTTATTTGCTCAAGATCCCGAGCTTTATGCCGATATTATTTTTGCGCAACCTGGTAGCCAACACGCGATAAGTGATTATCTCGACAATTATCGTGATGCATTAATTATGTTACAAACTGGTAATAGGCAAGCCTTTGTGGAGCAATTCCAACGTGTCGCTGCATGGTTTGGTGATTTTGCGCCGCAGTTCCAACATGAAAGTCGCACCATGTTGCAATCGGTTAATGATATGAAAAGTAGTTAACCTCTGCTCGGGTTATAAACGCTTATCAAACAGCATTTTGCTCCGCTATTAACGCGTTAATGTGTCTTGTTAGTAGAACAAATAGCATGTTTGATATTGCCGACTTTAAAGAGACTCATTTTTATTAATTTAACCCATCTTTTATCCTAAATTGAGGTAAGTTAGGCTTAAATGAAGTATTATTAATGGGTGTAAATATTGCGAAATAATGACACAAAGCTTATGTTTAGCTACACGATAGCGTGAATAACGTCGTGTTAGATAGGTAATCTTAGTTACCTTTGGAGGATACCCCATGTCGATGATGCCATCGAATATGCTACCTATTCAACAGGTTGAAGATAATTCCTTAGGGCATTGTCTTTATGGTTTAATGAGTGCTTTTCCATTATTTTTTGTACCCGTATTATTGAGTCTTTGGCTTAATTTGATCCAGAAAAACGTTAATCCAGATTCCGTGCTGGGCAGCCATCTGCGTTGGCAACGCATGAGTATTATTGGTTTATGCCCATTTTTTATTGCGGGTTATTGGATCAGTCCATTATGGCTGAGTTTACCCATGTATATACTGGGTGTTAGCTGGTTTAGTTATCGTATTTTTAAAGGCTGGATTAGCCTTAATGATGGTATTGCTGTTTAAGCAAAGATGATGTGGACAAAAAATGCCGAGATAATATCTCGGCATTTTATTTTGTTGATTTAACCTCAACTTAGGGTAAGAGATGGGCTAAAGCGATAAAAAGGGTTTATTCAAGTTGGCAATATCAAATTTGTCCGTTGTTTTGATCGGCGCTTATTATCCCGAACTGAGGTTGATTTAATCTGTCTGGTATAAGTCATGGATCAGATCAGCATGGGACAATTGGTCTTGATGCAAAATGATAATGCCATCGCCTTTTAGCTGCTTAACGGCAATGGCATGAGTACTGATCAGTGCAGGGTTACTGCTAAAACTAGTATTAACGATAACAGGTAAATGACTGCGAGATTTCACTTCAACCAGTCCAGCTAAATCGAGGCTTAACTGCTCAGGGTGAGTGAAACTACGTACGCCTGACTCACACAAGCCTAGTTGTTGATTACCGTGGCTAAGGACAGTGTCAGCTGCTTGTAACCAATCATTGACACTCGCCATGGTGTTTCGTTCTAATATTACCGGTAAATTGACTGAACCTATTAAGGTTAGCATGTCTGGGTTATACATTTGTTTACCGCTTAAGATCAGCATGTCTGCTAATTGACTCGCAATAATAAATTCTTGTTCTTGATCTATCTGCATTATGCACAATAGACCAGCTTGCTTAATGACCTTTGCATGTTGTTTTAACTGTGGTTCATTGAGTTGTTGTTTCAAATCATTTAATACAATGGCTTGAAAACCTGATTCCTTGATGTTCTTAGCTTGGGTTGCCAGCTCGGTATTATCAATCGGTAAGTTGATTTGGTGCAATGCGCTAAATTGTCCAGCACCTATTTGTAAATGTTGGCAGAACAACTGAGTATCTTGTGATTTATAGTTGCGTGAATGTTTTGCTTGGCTGCTTGGCAAAGGTTTGAGCGGCTCTTGTTTTGAACTACCAGGTTCAATCAACAACTGAGCTTGCGATAATTGTGTCGGCTTAACGGTTTCACATGGATAGCAGCCTAATACTTTGATAAAACGGGTAAGGCGTTCTAGCTCTTTAATCGCTTGTTGTACCTCAGTAGTGGCTAAATTGCCATCGATATCGAGGTAAAACATTTCTTCCCATGGCGTACCAGGGATCGGGCGAGATTCTAATTTACTCATATTTAAATTATGTGCTTTCAGTACCAGTAACGCTTCCACTAGTGCTCCAGGTTTTTGTCCTGTCGCCATAATCAAGGTCGTTTTTGCCGGTAGCTGAGAGGGAACCGCTGAGGCTTTTCTGGCGACGACGATAAAACGACTTTGGTTAATTTTTTGGTTTGCCAAACCTTGTTCAATTGCAATCAGCTGGTATAAGGCTCCGCCTTCAGCACTGCCTATGGCCGCCACAGTATTGCTGTCCGCCTCGATAACTTTAGTCATGGCTTCAGCACTACTAGAACAATATTCGAGTTTAATATGGGGATGCTGGCTTAAGTAACGACTGCATTGGCTGATCGGCTGCGGATGAGCGTAAATAGTCTTGATATCAGTTAGTTTGCTGTCTGGCTTAGTGAGCAAGCAATGACTCACTTCTATTGTGGTTTCGCCCACAATCGATAGCGTTGTATGTTGCAGTACGTCATACACTTCATTGATAGATCCTGAAGAGGTATTTTCGATCGGCAAAAAACCATAATCGGCATGACCAGATTCGACGGCATTAACAATGTCATCAAAACTTTGGCAACCAAAATCAAGCATTTCTACTTGGCGGCGAGAGCAGTAACGGCTGGCCGCTAAGAAAGAATAAGACCCTCGCGCACCTAAGTAAGCAACGGTATATTGCTGCTTTTGAGTGTCAGGATTTGCTCTGCCGTGAAGATAAGTTTGTTGAAATAAAACTGAGTCTTCAATAATGCTTTGATAAAGGGAGATGACAAAGTGAGCATCGAGACCTTGTTCACGTCCTTGTTGCACTAGTCGCTCAAGCAGTTCTTTTTCTCGTTGCGTGTCTCGTATCGGTCTAACATCAATTTCTTTACTGCGTGCAACATTTAAGCTCAATTGGCGGCGTTTAGATAACAGCTCTAACAGCGCTTTATCAAGAACAGTGATCTGTTCGCGAGTTTGACTTAACTCTGGTGGTTTTTGCATATTGACCTCAATGTAACGCTACAAACTGACATATTGGAAGATACGGCAGTGTTAATAAGACAAAAAAGCCTCCCAGTTGGGAGGCTTTAGAATTTTCATTTTCGTTTTTACACAGAAAATCCGCCTCCGAAGGTGGGCTGAATAAAAAAGAAAATAAAAAGACTGAGTATTTGTTTGTTCATGGATTAAAAATAAAGCTCCGACAGACGACTGTCAATGTAAATTTATTCATCAAGGTATTAAGTATCTGATTATAGACAAAAGAAAGCGCACCCGAAGGTGCGCTGGTGAAAGATAAATAATATCAAGCGGCGTTTTCCTCCTTATAGACATACTCAAATTCGCTTTCTGTGTCATTTGGTAATGATACATTACGTTGAGCCTGGGGTTTATGGGTCAGGCGATTTAGCTGTTTTTCCAGCTTTTGTCCCATTGCAGTAATCGCTGCGTATAGGTTTTCTCTTTTTGCCTGGGCGAATAACTCTCCACTAGGTAATCCAACTGATGCCTCTATTTTAAACAACTGCTTTTCTTGGGTGATAATAACGTGCGGGTTAATTAAATGAATATCATGTCGACTTAATTTTTCTAATCGTCCTTCGATACGTTCGCGGATAAGGGCAGTGACTTCAAGTTGTTTGCTAGTGATTTTCAGCATATTTCGAACCTTCTTGTTGTTTGCTTAACTCCAGATTACCAAGATTAACCATGTGAATTGTGATCTATGTCACACTTTTGCCGACTGTAACGTTCGAGTGATGCATATTTGATCGCTTAGACATTTTGGACAAAAAAGACCTAAAATATGCTTGTAATGCTGTGTATATAGGCTCATATTTGAATGGATAAGTTAACACTTAATTAGTCTTCAAAGTCATTGTTACTATTTTGGTAACGACAGTACAAGGGTTAAGTCTGGCCTATTGCTGTTCACAACTGCACTAGATACACATTCTAAGTGGTATTTTTCCGCCATGACAAAAAGGTCTCTGAATTTTTTTTCATTCCTCTTTTCACTGTGTTCTTTCTCGGTAACCCCCCCTATATTTGTCCAGTCGTTAGTCAGATAAAGAAACAAAATCATCATTATGTCTATTAGTTTGTAAACTACTTGCTTTGTTTATTACTGATGAGTTTATAATTTGCCAGCAAAACAATAGTATTAAGCAGGTTATTAGTGAGTATAGAACAACAAAAAATAAAGGTATGGGATTTTCCTACACGCTTTTTTCATTGGGCAATGGTACTTTTACTCGGTGGCTTATGGTGGACAGCTGACGTGGGTGAGATGCAATGGCATCAAGTATTGGCTTATGTATTAATGGGCTTAATCGGATTTAGATTGATTTGGGGACTTGTTGGGAGTGAAACTTCTCAATTTAGACATTTTGTTGTCTTGCCTAAGCAAGTTATCAGCTACGTAAAAGCTCAACCAAAACCTTCGACACTGGGCCATAATCCATTAGGTGGTTATATGGTGGTCGTGTTGCTAAGCATTCTTGTGCTGCAATTAACCACAGGGCTATTTGCCACCGATGAAATCTTTACCGAAGGTCCATTGATGTATCTTGTGTCGTCTGATATTGCAGGGTGGTTAACATGGCTACATAAAACCAATTTTAATCTTATTCTAGCTTTGGCTGCGCTGCATATCATTGCCGTGATAGTGCATGTTTTTAAGGGCGACAATATACTTAAAGCCATGTTCAGTGGTTATAAACAAATCAACAAGCAGGTAACGTCACCAACATTACGCTCACCTTGGATGGCATTAGTGATTGTATTCGTTATCTTTGCATGTATTTGGTGGCTATTACTCGAACCTGTGGTCAGTTACTTATAAGTTCAGCTTTATTACCAGCCAATAAAACGCCCATATACATGGGCGTTAATCATTTTACTATTGAACTGAGTTGTGGTTACTCAAGCTAAACTTACCAATCAAATGAGTGACAGGCTAACTTAGCGCCTTGTCACGTTAGTCTTTTTTGTAGACATCGTGACACCCTTTACAGCTTTTGCCTGTGTTAGTAAACGCTTGTTTAATGTTGTTTTCATCAGTTGTTTTAGCTGCAACGGCTAAAGCCGCGGCATTATCTTGAAATGCTGTCATTTTGCTATCAAAATCGGCCTTATCTTGCCAAATTTTTGCTAGCGCTTCAGTATCGCCTTTATCAGAACCGGCAATAAAACCTTCATGAGGTATTTTAGACAGTGCTGCAACATTATCAGCACGAGCACTAAATACAGCTGCATCAAAAGGCTTTTTACCTTTTAGCATCGCACCCATATCACCAAAGTTATAAGCAATTAAGCCAAAAGCCGCTTGGCGATATTCAATGGCATCTGCAGTTTCTTCGAAATTGTTGGCAAACACTGCGGGGATCATCATTGCGGTTACTGCAACGGTTAGTAATATTTTTTTCATCGTTATCCTTCACTTTTTTGTGGATGGTACCGGTTCCATTAGCACTAAATACCCACTTAGTTATGCTAAATCTTATGCAACTGTGCTAATACTAAATGTTAGCTAAATTTTTAACACTAAGTTATGAGGGTATTTATCCTATTCTACACAATTTTATTATCACTTTGTGATATGTTTTATCAACAGCTTACAACAGCTCTATTCATTTTTTATGACACGTTGATCGGGAGTAGTTTTGCACATCGGCGTTATTCCTTGGTACAATTGTAATGTCTGGGCATTACTAAAAAGAGAAAAATAATGCGTGCCAATTGGAATTTAGTGGTAGAAAAAATATTAACCCATGCAAACGAAGATGATTTGTCTGTGTTGTTTCATTTATTATTAACTGAAGAAGAGCGGAGTGCGGTGTCTGGGCGTTTGCAGGTGTTTCAAACGTTATTAGCAGGGGAGTTGAGCCAGAGACAAATTGCTGCAGATCATCAAGTGAGTATTGCAACGATTACACGGTGTTCAAATTATTTAAAAAATATGCCGACAAATCAAAAAAACTTAGTCAAAAAATTGATTCTGGATTAGCTAAGATGCAAAGTCATAATCCTACCGCAATACCTTGCTAGTGACGATAATGCTAGAGCATCTTTAAGGTCCAGCTCAATAAACATGGTTAATACTGTAGTGTTTAAAAAAATGGGCTACGGCTCAACAAGAGATATGCATACCCCTTTGAGCCTATCGTATGCTGCGAACTACCAATCCAACACCAATCGACTTTAGTTACCCATAGTTGAGCTTAAGTCGCGAGTGATTAATTTATCAGGTGCTAATACCTTTGTTTTACCAAGCGACGCTATTTTCAAAGCGTCATCACAGTAACCGGTTATTGGCTAATGCCTCGCGGTAATCGGTGATGACGATAACTTAAACGACTTAAGAATAGGTATCCGCCATAGGTGGTTAAACACAAGGCAAAAAGTGTGCTGGAATTTTTTGGGTAGAAATTATAAAGACTCGCGGCTATCAATACATAAATAAATGGCAGTAATCCATAGAGTGTTTCAGGCATAAATCCTGATTTTCGCTTACGTTTAGGATCCGTGCGGCGATTTTTTGATCGTAAAGTATAGATATACGCGCCATATAAGTACACCACCACAGAAGCGATCAGTACATAATTGGGCTCAAGCAGGAAAATACTTACGCAGCCTATAATCATGTAAGTGAAAGGCAGCGATTCGTATAGCGGTTTAATTAACATAAGCACTCCGTCGCTATGTATTAATTCTTATATAGAGGTCAATTAATAAGGATTATGCTGCCTCTGTTGTCCCTAACGGCAGCATAATAAATCTTACTAGTTGATATGATTTATGCTCAGACTATAACCTAAACAAAAAGGCACTGCCTAGTAACTAGGCAGTGCCTTACAACGTTTCAATCTTTCTACTGACAAATAGACATTAAATATGGGACGTACAACTTGGTTGTCTATTTATCCGACGATGAGTTAACTACAGCCACAGCCGCCATTGCCATCACAGCCAGGTTTTTCTTCACCGCATGATTCATGGGCATCATCGTGTCCATGGCTACCACATCCGCCTTCAGCATGGATATGTCCATGAGATAGCTCATCTGCAGTGGCTTCTCTTACAGCGAGAACTTCAACACTAAAGTTAAGTGATTGGCCCGCTAGAGGGTGATTACCATCAACAACAATGACATCGTCTTTTACTTCAGTCACTTGAACCGGGCGTTGACCCATTTCAGTTTCAGCGATAAAACGCATACCTGGAACGATATCTTCGACATCACCAAATGCACTGACAGGAACTTCTTGCTTTAAGCTAGGATGATATTCGCCATAAGCTTGTTCCGCAGGGATCTTCGCCTCAATGCTTTCACCAGCAGTTTTACCTTCTAAAACTGATTCAAGTCCAGGAATTAAATTTTCAGTTCCATGTAAGTAAACCATTGGCTCACTTTCAAATGAACTTTCAACTAATAAACCTTGCTCATCAGATAAACGGTAATGAATAGTGACCGCCGCATGTTTTGTAATTTTCATATCGCCTCCAATTGTAATGTGATCATGATAGCGTATTTTGCTATCAGGCTGCGATGGATAACATCAGTTTTTGCTTATTGAATCACAGCTTTTTTTATTTTGTATTGTGCTGCATGTTTTATGGTACTGATGTTGAAATTAACTCATCTTAATTGTGGTACAAGTTGATAAGACTTTTAAATCATCTTGGTAACACATTTATCGGCAATACCTTAACTGTTACATGTTATTCAACCATCTGTATTTATTGTGCTTTATTGATTTTCGCGCCTTGATTGACGTTGACGTTAACGTTAGTTGTTGATAGAGGTAATGGTTATTGATACTCAATTCTCATTTTAAATCTGTTGAATATTCAAAAATCAACTCAAGTTCTAAAATAACTGGTAAATAAAGCGTAAGGAGGGGTTGACAACCTTAGGTAAAAAAAGCAATTCTGTTAGCTGAAGTGGATCAGCTATTTAATCGGATTAAATAATATCGGCCGTTAACATTTAATAAAACAAAGAGAATCATCAAATGTTTACCCTCATGCTTGTTGTAATTACTACCATTACAACCACCACTATTACCATAGTGGGGGCGGGCTGATTTCACCCTAAAAGATTTGCATAACAAGCCCGCTTCTCATCACCTGAAGCGGGCTTTTTTGTTTTTAATTATAGTCATTTGATTTTAATTTAATGTTGTCACTAGTATGAGTGACAAGGAGAGCGACATGAAAGTAATGAAATTTGGTGGGACATCGCTGGCGAATTGGCCTCGCTTTTTGATGGCGGCAGACATTATTGCTGACACGGCTTCGACAGAATCAGTTGCTACGGTACTTTCAGCTCCGGCCACAGTGACTAATGCACTTTTAGAAATGGTCGATATAGCGGTTAAACAACAAGACTATCAACCCGTGTTAGACCATATTGATACTGTGTATAGCGAACTCTTTTCTGACGCAGCAGTATCACTTATAACGGCTCATCAGCATGGCTTACTGGTTGAAAAATTAGCTGCGCAGATGCAAGTTTGGAAAGACAAACTTTACGGCATTAAATTATTGGGCGAATGCCCTGATAGTGTTCGCGCAGAAATAGTGGTCACAGGTGAACGTTTATCTGCTGCATTGATGGAACAAGTTATGCTGGCAAAAGACATCACTTCAGCACAATTAGATCCAGTTGCGTTATTTTTAGCGCATGGACAGCCATTGGAATCGGTCGTCGATATTGCCGTGAGCAAACCTCGTTTTTCTGTTCTGCCTTTAGATCAGTATCGCGTGTGGGTTATGCCAGGTTTCACCGCTGCCGATGTTCATGGCAAAGTGGTGACATTAGGGCGTAATGGTTCTGATTATTCAGCTGCAGTGCTAGCCGCTTGTTTAGATGCCTCTAGTTGTGAAATTTGGACTGACGTTGATGGGGTTTACAATACTGACCCTCGTGTGGTCGCAGATGCTAAATTATTGTCACAATTAAGCTATCAAGAAGCCATGGAGTTATCTTATTTTGGTGCGAAAGTATTACACCCCAAAACCATTGGACCGATTGCTCAATATCATATTCCTTGTTATATCAAAAACAGTTTCAATCCATCGGCTCCCGGCACGCTAGTGTCTAATGACGATGATAAAACCGGTTTGCAAGTAAAGGCTATTTCAAATCTCGATAACCAAACCATGTTTAATGTCTCTGGTCCAGGTATGAAAGGCATGGTTGGCATGGCAAGTCGTACTTTAGCGGCCATATCTCGGAGTGGTATCTCGGTATCTCTTATCACTCAAAGTTCATCGGAATACAGTATCAGTTTTTGTGTGGCTACCCTCGATGCTAGCAAAGCTAAATGGGCTTTAGAGCAAGAGTTTGAACTTGAAATTAAAAGTGAATTACTTGAACCAATTGAGTTACGTGAAGGCTTGTCGATTGTGTCATTGATTGGTGATGGCATGAAAACCCACAAAGGCGTAGCGGCTAAGTTTTTTACTGCGTTAGCTAAAGCCAGTGTCAATATTGTTGCTATTGCGCAAGGATCATCAGAGCGCTCAATTTCAACGGTAATCCAGCAGAAAAAAACCAAACATGCTATTGGGGCATGTCATCAAGCCTTTTTTGATGTACAACAGTATCTTGATGTCTTTTTAGTGGGCAGTGGTAATGTTGGCGCGGGTTTATTAGAGCAAATTAAGCAGCAAAGCGCGATGTTAAAAGAGCAGCACATTAGTATTCGTGTTTGTTGTATCGCCAATTCACGTCAAATGCTGTTAAACAGTGACGGTCTTGAGCTTAGTGAGTGGCAATTATTATTGACCGAAAAAGGCCAACCGTATGATTTACCTAAGCTACTTGAGTGGGGGCAAGAGCAACAATTGCTTAATCCTGTATTGGTTGATTGTACTTCAAGCGAGCTAATCTCAGACCGTTATCTCGATGTAATGAATGCCGGTTTCCATGTCGTTACGCCAAACAAAAAGTCGAACACTCGTGATTATGCTTACTATCAAGCATTGCGTAAAACGGCATTAACTCAACGTCGTCAATTTTTGTATGAAACGACGGTAGGTGCAGGTTTACCCGTTATCGATAACCTTAAAAAACTGATGTATGCGGGTGATAAGCTACATAAGTTTAATGGTATTTTATCTGGGTCGTTATCGTATATTTTTGGTATGTTAGACGAAGGCATGAGCCTATCTCAAGCGACCGCGATTGCCCGCGATAAGTGTTTTACTGAGCCCGACCCCCGAGATGACCTCAGTGGTATGGATGTGGCGCGTAAGGTGTTAATTTTAGCCAGAGAAGTGGGTTTACCTTTAGAACTCGATGATATTAATGTTGAGTCTGTATTACCGGCTCATTTTGATGACTCAGGCGATGTAAACCAGTTTATGGCTAACCTTCCTTCATTGGATGCTGACATCTCTGCCCGAGTTGCGGCGGCAAAAGCCGAGGGAAGAGTACTGCGTTATGTAGGCCAAATCGAAGCGGGCTTATGTTATGTCCGAATTGTTGAGGTTGATGCAACCGACCCGCTATACAGCGTAAAAGGTGGCGAGAATGCGCTGGCGTTTTATAGCCGCTATTATCAGCCCATTCCTTTTGTGCTAAGGGGCTACGGTGCAGGCATCGACGTCACGGCAGCTGGCGCCTTCGCTGACGTATTAAGAACCCTAAATTGGACCCGTGAGGTGGGTCTATGAGTCAGGTGTTAAATATTAGTCAGAAAATGCTAACTGTTTATGCTCCTGCATCAATGGGTAATGTTGGCGTTGGCTTTGATTTGCTGGGTGCTGCATTAGCGCCAGTCGATGGGTCATTGTTGGGTGATAGGGTGATGATTAGCGGCGCTGAAGAAGGTGTTCATTTTAGCCAAGTCGGTCCGTGGGCACATAAGTTACCGGCAGATGGCAAGGACAATATCGTCTATCAATGTGCTGAGTTTTTCTTAGATAAACTTCAAAGACAAGATGGGGTAACCGTTTGTCTGGAAAAAAACCTTCCTGTAGGCAGTGGCTTAGGCTCAAGTGCTAGTTCAGTTGTTGCTGGACTATATGCGTTAAATGAATATTTTGGACTACCGTTTGACCAGCAAGCCTTATTAGGATTGATGGGTGAGTTTGAAGGTAAAATATCCGGTAGCGTACATTATGACAATGTGGCGCCTTGCTACTTAGGTGGCATGCAATTAATGCTTAATTCTCGTGACAAAGCCTGTGCCGTTATTCCTAGCTTTGATAATTGGTATTGGGTGGTCGCTTATCCTGGTATTTCATTATCTACTGCCAAAATGCGGGCATTATTACCTGAACAATATGATAAATCTGTTGCGATTGATTTCGGTCGTCACTTAAGTGCATTTGTTCACGCAAGTTATCAGCAAGATGCTGCACTGGCGATTGAAATGCTAAAAGATGTCCTGGCTGAACCTTATCGAGCGGCGTCGATCCCTGGCTATACCGATGCTCGAGCAGCGTTAACTGAATTAGGCATGCTGACGACAGGGATTTCTGGCAGTGGCCCAACACTGTTTAGTGTGACTGACGATTTAGCCACAGCAGAAAAAGCCAAAGATTGGTTAATGGAACATTATATTTCTGAGTCAGGTGGCTTTACTCATGTTTGTAAATTAGATCAGCTTGGCACGCGCTGCGTGTAACTCACACTCTTTGGTATTATGCATATTGAAATTTAAAAGGTAGTCGCAATGGAATTATATAATTTAAAGCACCCATCGCAGGTAGTTAACTTCAGTCAGGCTGTTCAGCTTGGTTTAGGCCAAGATCGCGGGCTATTTTTCCCGACATCAATCCCTGTATTGGCTGATATCGATGCATTATTGGCACTACCCTTTGCTGAGCGTAGCAAAAAAGTGTTGGGCGCTTGGTTAGCCGATGAGCTAGGGCAGGAAAGTGTTGATAAGCTAGTGGATAAGGCCTTTACCTTTGATGTGCCGCTAAGCAAGGTTGATGAGAAACGTGCCTGTTTAGAGCTTTTCCATGGGCCAACATTGGCCTTTAAAGATTTTGGCGCGCGGTTTATGGCCCAATGCATTGATTTACTTGCTGGAAATAAAAAACTGACTATTTTAACGGCGACATCTGGTGATACTGGTGCCGCAGTAGCAGATGCCTTCTATGGCCTAGATAACGTCAATGTGATGGTGCTATACCCAAAAGGTAAAATCAGCGAGCTGCAAGAAAAGATGTTTACCACCTTAGGCAAAAATATTCATACTGTGGCGGTAACAGCTGACTTTGATGCCTGTCAGGATTTAGTCAAACAAGCTTTTGATGATAGTGATGTTCGTGATGATTTAGCGTTAAACTCTGCTAATTCAATTAATATCAGCCGATTACTGGCGCAAATTTGTTACTACTTTGAAGCTGTCGCGCAAGCCAAACAAGCTGGCTATGATGAGATTGTCATGGCAGTACCCAGTGGTAACTTTGGTAACTTAACCGCGGGTTTATTTGCTAAAGCCATGGGCTTACCGATTAAACGCTTTATTGCTGCCACCAACAGTAATGACACTGTACCGCGTTACCTTGTGGAGGGAAAATGGCAACCGCATAAAACAGTGGCAACCATGTCAAATGCGATGGATGTGTCTGAGCCAAGTAATTGGCCTCGTGTTGAAGCTATCTGCGGGCAAATGGGCTGGCCATTGTCTTTGGTATCGGGTTTAGCGTTGTCGGAGGACGATACCTCGGCGGCGTTAGCAGAACTGTATCGTTTAGGTTATCAATCTGAACCTCATGCGGCCATCGCAGCCCATGCATTAACACTCGGTCTTGATGGCAACGAAAAAGGTATCTTTCTTGGTACCGCCCATCCTGCCAAGTTTAAGGATGTGGTTGACCGTGAGTTATCAATTAATTTGCCCTTGCCTCCTGAGTTGGCTGCGGTTGTAGAAAAAGATATTTTGTCAGCACAGTTACCCGCAGACTTTGAGCAACTCAAAGCACATATGTTTGCTGTATTGAAATAGTCTACTTTTTCAAATGTCTACCACTTTATATCAATTTAATCGATATAAGGTGGTAGATATATTTCAATATTATGATCTTGGTCATACCTCAAAAGGTTTATACCAGTGTAGATTAGTAAATAGTGCGTTATTGGCTATTATTTATAGATTGGCGTTTGTAAAAGAGATTACGGGAGAAGACTATGTTGCAACGTTTAATGCAAGATCATAAGCATATTGCCATTTTGTTGAATATTCTTTCCAATAAATTGACTCGATTGGCCGATGGTCAAGGCGTAAATTTTAATCTGGTTAGAGATATTGTTGAGTACATGCAGGGTTATGCTGAACACAGTCATCATCCATTAGAAGATATCATTTTTGATTATTACAGTAATAAAACTGGCCAAGCAAATTGTGGTCAGTTGTATAATGAACATCATCGTTTAGCTGAAACATCAGGCGCTTTAGTGTATAGCTTGAATATGATTTTATCTGATGTGGTGATTTCACGTGAAAAGCTGATTAACGATCTGCAAGAGTATATTGAGCTACAACAACGACATATGCAGTATGAAGAGCGAGAAGTGTTTCCCAATTTTATTAAGACGTTGGACGATAGTGATTGGCAAAAAATCACCGTCTTATGCCAGAAACGGTTAATTGAAGATCCATTATTTAATGACAATGATAAAACGATTTTTGAAGATTTACGTGACTATATTGAACATGCGGATAATAAATGATGCACTTATTCTTGTACTAGAGGGCTTTGATGTCCATTAATGGTCAAGCTGAATAAATCTTGTCAACAAAAAGAGCGCATTAAGCGCTCTTTTTGTTGATTTTATCGTTAAGCTTTCATTGTGATTGGACCCAATTAAAGCACTAATGTGTTGACATCAAAATCGAATGAATCGTCAATATCTTGCAATTCCTTGAGTAAACGCTGTTTATCCTTAATGGCTTCAATTTCACGCCATTTTCGTTTTTTTGACGAGCTTTTTGAACGGCTTGGTCTTTCAACAACTTCGTCTAGCGCACCACCATAGTCTAATCTATCCATGGTAACCTCCCTTGTTATTATGATGTCTCTGTAAATAGATATCATATTTCAACCATAGGGTGCAACATTTACGTTTCATTTGCGTTTCATTTGCATTACTAAATAGTTAAAGTTTAATGCGTTATATCGATGTTTTAGTTAGCCTTTAACGATATTTTTCAATATATATCCTGACAATAAAAAAACACCCCCAACAGTGTTAAAGGTGTTTTTGATAAATAAGTTTCCTATCGAGTGTGTTAAGTCTTAAAGCTGTCCCTGACGATACAGGTTGATTAACGCATTACTTGATGAGTCTAACTGTGTCGCTCCTTCTTTAGCGCCAATACGGTCTAATACGTCATTGCCTAGCTGTTTACCTAATTCAACTCCCCACTGATCAAATGAATTGATTTGCCATATAGCGCCTTGAACAAACGTTTTGTGCTCGTACAACGCAATTAACGCTCCTAATGTCGTTGGCGTTAGTTTGTTCATCAGTAGAGTATTGCTCGGTTTGTTACCTGACATTACTTTATGCTTGGCAATAAGCGCTATTTGAGCATCGTCCAACGGACTATTACTGAGTTCAGCAAGAGCTTCATCATAAGTTCGGCCTTGCATTAACGCTTGGGTTTGGCCAAAGCAATTTGATGCAAGTTGGTCATGATGTTTACCGAGCGGATTATGGCTTTGCAACGGCATGATAAAGTCTGCAGGAATAAGAGCGGTACCTTGATGCAACAACTGATGATATGCATGTTGACCATTAGTGCCTTCACCGCCCCAAATGACCGGGCCAGTGCTGTAATCAACATCTGTACCGTCCAGAGTCACTGATTTACCATTACTCTCCATGTCTAACTGCTGGAAATATGCAGGTAGTCCGCGCAGATTATGATCATAGGTCAAAATGACATGTGCTTGAGCACCATGGAAGTTGCCATATAATACCGACAACATCGCCATTATCACTGGCATGTTTTGCTCAATAGGCGTATTAACAAAATGCTCATCCATTTGATGAGCACCCTCTAACAAGGCTATAAAGTTATCCATGCCGATAAGCAGAGCAATAGGTAAACCAATGGCTGACCATAATGAGTAACGTCCGCCAACCCAATCCCACATTGGGAATATGTTGTTAGCGTCCATCCCAAACTCTGTTGCTTTAGCCACATTGGATGTCACAGCCACAAAGTGTTTGGCGACATCTTGTTGGCTTGCCCCTTGGGCTAAAAACCAATCTTTAGCGCTAAGGGTATTGGTTAGTGTCTCTTGGGTATCGAATGATTTTGACGACATCACAAACAATGTGGTTTCAGCATTGAGGTGGATTAATTTTTCACAAATAGAGCTCGCATCAACGTTAGCGACAAAATGACAGTTAAGCCCATCTCGCCAATAGGGTCTTAACGCTTGAGAAACAATTTTAGGTCCAAGAAATGAGCCTCCAATACCGATACTAACGATATCTGTAATCGCTTTACCGGTATAACCTTTCCAATCACCAGACTGAACCGAGCCAACAAATTTAGCCATTTTGGCTAATGTTTGCTGCACTTCAGGAACGATATTCGCGCCTTCAGCAATAATTGTTTGAGTGGCTTTACTGCGCAATGCTGTGTGTAAAACTGAGCGTTGTTCAGTATTGTTAATCACATCGCCATTGAACATTGCAGTAATCTTTTCACTCAGTTTTGCTTCTTTAGCGAGAGAGAATAGCAGCTTAAGTGTTTCATCGTTCACACGGTTTTTAGAGTAATCTAAAAACAGACCACAAGCCGCAACGCTCATTTGCTCAAAACGTTGTGGGTTTTGAGCAAACAATTCGCGCATGTGAGGAAGTTGACTTGTATGGTTTTTTAGCGCTTTCCAAGTCGTGCTTTGAGTCAGTGTCGTCACGAGTAAAGCCTCCAACTAGCTTAATTTTATTTTTAGCATAACTTCAAGTTTACTTTGGTCGATAGCAAAGTTACGAATACCTTCAGCTAATTTATCAACTGCCATTGGCTCTTCATTAAACGCCCAACGGAATTGTGCTTCAGTTAATGCTGTCGGAGCCGCATGTGTTGATGACGTCGCCACTAATTTTCGGCTAATTTCCACATCAGTATTGGCTAACTCTTCTAATAATGCAGGGCCAATCGTTAGACGGTCACAACCTGCTAATTCGATAATCTCACCTATGTTTCTAAAACTGGCACCCATCACAACCGTGCTATAACCATGCTGCTTGTAGTAGTTGTAAATTTCAGTTACAGAGACCACACCAGGATCCGTTTCAGCGGTGTAATCTTGGCCGGTGTCTTTTTTATACCAATCTAAAATGCGGCCAACAAAAGGCGAAATGAGGTAAGCACCAGCTTCTGCACACGCTCTTGCTTGAGCAAAGCTAAACAGTAATGTTAGGTTGCAGTTGATGCCTTCTTGTTCAAGTACTTTGGCAGCGCAAATTCCTTCCCAAGTGGAGGCTAGTTTAATGAGAATACGTGATTTATCAATTCCGGCTTCTTGGTATAATTTGATTAGCTTGTGCGCTTTGTCAATTGAGCGTTGTTTGTCAAAAGATAACCGAGCATCTACTTCTGTTGAAATACGGCCTGGGACTATTTTTAAAATTTCTATACCGATATTCACGGCTAGTTTATCACCAGCATCTTCAATTTGTTGTTCAATACTGTGGCTTTGCGTTTTGGCCCATTCAATTGCATTCTCAATCAGAAAAGCGTATTGCGGGATCTGAGAGGCTTTTAAAATAAGTGATGGGTTGGTTGTTGCGTCTTGAGGCTGGTACCGCTTAATCGCCTCTATGTCGCCGGTATCTGCAACGATGGTAGTGAATGACTTGAGTTGCGCGAGTGTACTGGTCATGTAAATTTCCTCTCGATAAGCAATGAATATAGATCAATGCCTTTATTAGAAGCGATTTTAGTGATTATTCCAACTTTATTTGTAAAAAAATTACCAAATATTAGGTAATTTTTACTTAATTAACGCCGGTATTGTTGCTAAATAGACAGAATGGGTCGCTTAATATGATTAATACTTCCAGTTCTAGTATCGCAACGTCAGTGATAGCCTCTGCTACACTGTTTTTTACGTTGTTCTTAAAATAAAAAAGTCGCTGCGAGCAGCGACTGTAAAGTATAGCGTATCAATATTAAAATTAACGTAATACTACGCGCTTTTCGGTACCCGTCACGATAGCTTCGATACGACGGTTTACACGGTTAGCTTCAGCTGAACTACCTTGAATAACAGGTTTAGTCACACCATAGCCAATTGAATCAATACGGCTAGTGTTGATCCCGTATTTTTGGTTTAGCGCTTTAGCAACTGAATCGGCACGACGCTCAGAAAGCTTCATGTTATATGCTGCTTTACCTACGTTAGACGCATGGCCTTCAATCGATACCGTGTGTTGTGGATTCTTGTTTAAGAAATTGGCTAATTTATTTAAATCGTCCAATGAACCCTTACGGATAACCGCTGAATCGTTAGCAAACAAAATGCCGCCTAAGTCATGCTTAGTGGTGATGTATTCATAAACACTACAACCTGTCGCATCAACTTTGTGGGTTAAAGGGGTATTCGGACATTTGTCCATGTTGTCTGTTACGCCATCTTTGTCAGCATCACCAGGTGCTGCGACAACCATCGGTGCTGCCACTGGAGCGGCTGCAGGAGCGCTAGTACCAAAACGGTAACTTAGTTCAAGACCCCAGTAGTTGCTTTCCATTGACAGTGTATTCCACTTTTCTTCGTCAAGGTTTTCATAACGACGGTACTTAGCTTGTAACTTTAGATTGTCAGTCACGTTATAACCAATACCAGCACCTAAGTAGGGTGCAATACCGCTATCACTGTAGTATTCAGTGTTGTATTCTTTTTTGTTAGAGATTAAATAGTTAAGTGCACCTGCTTCAGCAGATAAACTCCACTTGTCTGCCAGTGGGTAAAAACCAACAAAACCTAATGACATACCACGAGCACCAACATCATTACGCTTGTTTGAATAATCAGTCCATTCAGCACGGCCAAGGTCACGATAACCCAGTTCGATACCAACATAGTCGTTAAATAAATATCCACCAAATACATCCCATGCATATGGGTCATCTTCACCACACACTTTCATGGTTTTTTGATCGCAATTTGGTTCATAGTTGTTGACGCCTAAACCCCCACCAACGTACCAAGGTGTTAGTTGTTCTGCCGCAGATGCAGCAAAAGGTAATAGAGAGGTAAGTAATACTACTTTTAATGTGTTCTTCATCATATATACGTCCATTGTTATTTTACTCCAAAAATGCATGTAACGGAGTTGTTACTGTTATGCATTACTGACGCTTAATGTGGGGTTTCTTTGTATTTTTAGTCAGCGTCGCAATTATGGGTGGTAATGAGAGGTTTATCTATAGTAAGAAAGATTAATTTTTGGTCATAATTAATTTAATGGCGCTGTTGATAAATAGATGTTTCATTGAAAAAATTGCTAAAAAAGAAACTAAGTATGATTGAGTTTATATTTATAAAATATTGAATAATAATTGTTAAAATCATCTATGTTTTTTACGTTAGTTTCATACGGTCAACATAATTAGTTTTATACGGTCAACATAATTATTTTTTTGAATGGTAAAAGCAAAAATACGCCCTGAAGGCGTATTTTTGTTGTCTAAAGTGACTTCGTTTTAACGAGTCCACACCCAGTTTTCGATCTCTTCTGGGTCAACACCGTTTGCTTTGATATAGTTTTTGTGATCTACCAAGCGTTGTAACATGTCGGTAGTGATGGTCACATGTTGTGTTTCATCAATCACGCCTTGCTGGAACAACTTGTAAGCCATATCGATAACTAAGTGGTAGCGAGAGGTACCGTTACGTACGCCCATATCAAATGGAGTCGTCGTTGAACCTTCTTCTTCATAACCCTTAATACGGAAACGACGGTTACCTTTATAATCGAATACCAGTTTCTTGATGGTATTTGGGTAACCATGGTAGTTAAATACCACGCCTTTGTCTTGGGTGAACACTTCGTCCATCATCCAAGGCTTGCTTTGGAACTTAAGATTACCTAAACCGCTGCTGTGAAGTTCTGACACACTCACAAAACGGATACGCACTCTTGGTAGGATCTCACGGATGAGTACTAGTGAGGCCATACATTCTTGAGTTGCATAGTCGCCACAACCCGCTAATACCACATCTGGATTTTCATCAGAGGCAAAGTCCCACACCATAACGCCGTCTTTAGCTTGCTTACGGGCTTCATCCAGTGATAACCACTGTGGTAGTGACTTTTTACCGGCAACAATAATATTCAATTTGTCTCTGTCAGCATAAGCTTTTTCGGTATAGACCAAGGTGCTGTTAGCATCTGATGGTAAATAAGCAGAGATAATGTTTGGGTGCTTCTCTAACATAGCGCCTAGGAAAGACGGGTTCTGATGAGAATAACCGTTGTGATCTTGACGCTCTAGTAGCGATGATAATACGACGTTACATGCTGGAATTGGCTTACGGAAATGGATCCCTTGGCTTGCATGGACATATTTACAGTATTGGTCAGCCATTGATGACACTACCTGAGAGAAAGACTCGTAGGTAGGGAACATGCCATGGCGGCCCGTTACTGTGTAACCATGTAACATACCAAACAACAAGTTTTCAGATAATAATTCAATAACACGGCCGTCGCGAGACATATCTTGGTCCCAACTTTCTATCGGCCACTGCCATGAACGGTCAGTTTCTTCAAACACAGCTTGTAGTTGATTAGAATAAGTTTCATCAGGACTGAAGATACGTAGGTTTCGTTGATCACGGTTTAGCTTGAACGCATCACGCATCCACTCACCCATTTTCAACATTGAGAAACCACGTTGACCACGAGGCGTTTCTGAACCATAACCTAGTTTACTTAAGTCTGGATTAGCTAAAGCACGAACCACTTCACCGCCGTAGCTTAGACGTTGACGACCACAGCATAAATCTTTTGGTGGCATTAATGATAAAATGTCTTTATCAAATATTAATTCACCGCTTTCAGTAGTTTGTACTAGTTCGTCGAACTTATAGCTCGCTAACCACTTATCAAGTGCTTCAAGGTGCCCTTTATCTTTAGCACAATTGCTCACAATAACTTGGTGAGATTCGCAGTTACCTTCTAGTTTTTTACCCTCATATTCAGCGGTACCCGTCCAACCTTTTGAGGTTCTCATTAAAATAACCGGCCAGCGTGGTTTGACAACATCTTCGCCAGAACGGGCACGGCGTTGAATGTCATTGATCATGTCATAAGACAAGTCCATTGCCGCAGTCATTTGTTCAAAGATATCGGTTTCCATTTCATCATCAACGATGATTGGGTGATAACCAAGACCACGGAATTCTAAATCGAGTTCTTCATGGCTCATACGTCCCATACGGGTAGGGCCAGATATTTTGTAACCGTTAATATGCACGATTGGCAGTACAGCACCGTTGTGCTCTGGTGACACTAAACGGTTAGCATACCAAGACGCAGCTAATGGACCTGTTTCTGCTTCACCGTCACCGATTAAACAGGCGGCAATAAGATTTGGGTTATCTAATACAGAGCCCCAAGCAACTGAAAGTGAATAGCCAAGCTCACCACCTTCTAATATTTGACCTGGCGCTTCTGGGTTTGCATGTGATGGATAACCGTAAGCGGCGGAGAATTTTTTACAGATATCTTCGATACCTGTTTCTGTAAATGGAATGGTCTCTGGATAGAAATGACTTAATGAGCCTTCCATAAATAAGTTAGCTTGCACCGCTGGGAAACCATGTCCCGGGCCTACAAGATAAAGAAACTCACGCTTGTGCTTAACGATTAGACGGTTTACGTTGGCATAAACAAAGTTGATCCCCGGGCATGTGCCCCAATGGCCTAAAAGGCGTGGTTTAATGTCTGTGTGCTCTAAATGGCGTTTATAAAGCACGTTTTGCTTTAGGTAAATTTGTGACGTCGCAAGGAAGTTCGTTGCTCTAACGTATTTCTTCAGCGCGATTATTTCATGTGAGTCTGTCATAGTTGCCTCGTTCAAAGGGAAAAGCATTAATAATCTATCTTAAGAATACTGTATTTGTAATTTAGTTACAATAACGTGGCCTTTATCTAACTTTTGAATAATGAATTTCGCTTTAGAGCGCATTTTGAGAGGTTTGTAGTTAATTAGTTGAAATTTAACTACACTTTTACGAAATTTTAAACATAGAGCATTTAGATGAGAAATGATAAAGTGTGATGGAACTCACTTGTTGCATTTCAATTAAGGTTTTCTGCAGCGCAGAAAAATACATCTAGTCGTATATCGCTTACAAACAAGTGGCCTTAGTATTCTCAGTCCTTGATAATCAATACCTATTTATACGCCATAGGTTGGTTTTTTATGGCAAGTTAGCCAAGGTATTTGAGTTTATTTTTATCGTTAGACTCATAACAGTATAGATTCTGTTTTATTATGTGGCTTATATTCAGTGCAATAGCCTGGACTAAAATAATAATATTATTCACGGGGAAGATTAGACAATATGGCAATGTTAGAAACGATTATTAATTTTATGAATAGCTTGCTTTGGGGCAAGTTATTGGTTTATGGGCTGGTGGGAGCTGGATTGTTTTTTACCATTCGTCTCGGTTTTATTCAAGTAACACATTTTGTTCATGGTATTAAAGTATTGACGATTAGCCGTCGTCCAGGCAAGCATGGCTTATCATCATTTCAAGTTTTTTGTACCAGTATGGCGGCGCGCGTGGGGGCGGGTAATATGGCCGGTGTGGCCGTTGCAATTGGTACTGCAGGCCCGGGTGCCGTGTTTTGGATGTGGGCTATTGCGGTACTGGGTATGGCAACAGCAATGATTGAGTCGACGCTTGCCCAAGTCTATAAAGTGACCGATAGTGATGGCCAGTACCGCGGTGGACCTGCATATTATATGGAGAAAGGTCTTGGCCAACGCTGGATGGGCGTGGTTTTCTCTTTATTGTTAATTGTAGCTTTTGGGTTAGTCTTTAATGCCGTTCAAGCCAACACCATTACCGGCGCGATGACTCAGGTTTTTGGTTTTGAGCCATTCGATGTCGGAATTGTTATTGTGCTCTGCAGTGCTTTTGTCATTGTTGGTGGCCTTAAGAAAGTAGCTAAAGTCTCTGAGTTAATTGTGCCTGTTATGGCGATTGCTTACATCGCGATCGCATTGGTTGTAGTGGCAATGAATATTGAAAAGTTACCCGACATATTTATGCTGGTAATTAATAGTGCATTTGGCTGGCAAGAAGCCGCTGCTGGTGGTGTTGCATATAGTGTTGCTCAAGCAATGCAAGCGGGTATTGCCCGAGGATTGTTTTCAAATGAGGCCGGAATGGGCAGTGCGGCAAACGTTGCGGCTAGTGCATCGCCAAACCCTAATCATCCAGCGTCACAAGGTTTTGTGCAAATGATGGGGGTTTTTGTCGATACTATTGTTATTTGTACTGCAACAGCCGCGATTATTTTATTGTCAGGAGATGCTGCAGCGAGTTCTGATGGTATAGCCAAAACCATTAGTGCCTTGACGAGTCATGTTGGCGAGTGGGGTGGTGCATTTATTGCTTTTGCCATTTTACTGTTCTGCTTTACTTCTATTATTGCTAACTATTCTTATGCAGAAACCAATGTGATGTTTTTGTTTGGCAATAGTAAAAAGGCCTTACCGTTATTTCGTGTCGTGGTGTTAGGCATGGTGATGTTTGGCTCGCTAGCCAAAATTAGCTTGGTGTGGGATTTAGCCGATGTCTCAATGGGATTAATGGCCATTGTTAACATTGTTGCACTGGTGTTGTTATCTGGTCTCGCGATCCGAGTCATTAATGATTATCGTGAGCAGATTGATGCCGGTATAGATCCTATTTTTGATACCAGTAAGTTTCCGGAGTTAGCCGATCAACTAGAAGAAAATATTTGGCCTAATTCGAGTGAACCCGTTAATAAATAAGTTTTGTCTATTAACCTAATCGAAAAAACCATGCGAGTACGGCATGGTTTTTTTACATCAATTTAGTATGATAACAATATGATTTTATCTGGAGCAGACTTATGTTGGTTTTAGTTTCACCTGCGAAAACATTAGATTTCGAAAACCCACCTATTACCAATACTCATACTCAGCCGAGTTTGCTTAAACAAAGCCAAACATTGATGGATGTATGCCGTGCATTAACACCAATGGATATTGCCAGCCTGATGAAGGTGAGTGATAAAATCGCTGGGCTTAATGCGGCTCGTTTTGCCGAGTGGCAGCCCCCATTTACGCTCGATAATGCCAAACAAGCTATTTTTGCGTTTAGAGGTGATGTATACACGGGGTTTGATGCAGATAATTTATCTGAGTCACAAATGGCTTCTAGTCAACAGCACCTGCGTATTTTATCTGGCTTATATGGTGTGCTTAAACCGTTAGATTTAATTCAACCTTATCGTTTAGAGATGGGAACAAAATTGACTAACGCTAAAGGCAGTAACTTATATGCTTTTTGGGGGGATATTATTACTAGTGAAGTGAATCTGGCGTTAAAAGAGCAGGGTGACGATATCATTGTCAATCTGGCCTCGAATGAGTACTTTAAATCGGTCAAAGTGAACCAGCTTGAAGGGCAGTTAATTACGCCAATGTTTAAAGATTTCAAAAGCGGTCAATTTAAAGTGATTAGTTTTTATGCTAAAAAAGCCCGTGGATTGATGGCTCGTTATATCGTTGATACCAAACCCGCTACTGTTGAGCAATTAACCGAGTTTGATCTTCAAGGTTATTATTACAGCAAAGCACAATCAACGGCGACAGAACCGGTGTTTTTACGAGATGAACAAAAGTAACTCATTTGAAAATAATAATATTAGGACAAAATGAGTACAATAAAAAAGCCCTTAAATGAGGGCTTTTTGAGTTATTAAGATAGGTTCTTTGTAGAGATAAAACGGATTAGTGCTGTTGTTTTTTCTGGGTAACCGGTCTTAAAGTAATTTCTGATTGCGCCATCATATAAGCAAATTGAGCATAAGCCGCCGCACTTTGTGCCAGTTTTTTTGGATCAATTTTATCCAATGTATCATTCGGCGTATGGTGATAATCAAAGTAATCAGTACCATCTTGATTTAATGACGCGACCGGAACGCCTAATGCTGGCAGCATAGACACATCTGGTCCGCCTGAGGCTTGGTTATTACCGAGTTCAACCCCGTTTAGCGTTATGGCTGAGTGTTGTTGTTTCACCTGTTCAAATGTGGCGGGGTTAACATTAAAATCAATTTTATAGACAGGTCCTGCGCCAAAATCAGATTCTGCAGCAATATAATGCTTGTCTAACTCATCCGCATGCTGCGCTGCATAGGCTTTACCACCGACCATACCGACTTCTTCCGCAGCGTATAATACCACTCGAATTGTGCGTGCTGGTTTTTGTGGTAAGTCTTGGATAAGTTTAGCTGCGGTGGTAACAATCGCGACACCTGCACCATCATCAATCGCACCTGTACCTTCATCCCATGAATCAAGATGAGCGCCAAGAAGGACTATTTCGTCTGGTTTACTGCTACCAGTGACTTCTGCGATAACATTATAAGAAGTGGCAATTCCTAAGTTTTCTGAGGTCATGTTCAAGGATAGCGTGATGTTAGGATCTCGCTTTAACATCGCATTAATTAAATCGGCATCGGGATTCGACATCGCCGCGGCGGGTATTTTAGGCGTCCCTTCTTCATAACGCATCATGCCAGTATGGGCCATTCTGTCATGATCGGTCCCAATAGAACGGATCACGATTGCCACTGCACCTTTTTGTGCGGCAACGATAGCACCACGGGAACGACCACCAACGGCTTCACCATAACCTTTCCCAGTAATATGGCGTTCAGTTTTGTGGTCGATAAACACAATCTTGCCTTCGATGCGCCCAGGCGAGGCATTGGTTAACTCTTCTAAGCTATCAAAACGTACTATGGAAGCTTTAAGACCATTAATGGGCGTAGCGACACTGCCACCTAAGGCTGTGATCACCAACGGCTGTTCATAAGGAGATACTATGCTTGCGCGGGCGGTCCCTCTAGACCAAGCAGGCACTTGGACTGATTCTTTATAAACTCTATCAAATCCGAGTAACCACAGTTTTTCCATGGCCCAATCAACAGCGATAATATCTTTATCTGTTCCAGTCAATCGTGGACCCACTTCGACCGTCAGCGATTCAACAATGTCATAGCTCAAACTCGATGATAAGGCTTGTTTGGCTAACAGCAGACTGATTTGGGCATCATCTGACTGATTAATGATCAGATTATCGCCCGCCGTTTTTGATGGTGAGGTTGCTTGGCAGCCAACAATAGCGACAAATACCGCTCCGACGAGAGTGGCTCTGTAATAGTTTTTCATGAGTTTCCTTTGATTATTATAGCTAAGTCTCATTTTTCACAACAATCTAGCAAAAAGTGTGCTTCATGTCCCGACTCTATTTGTAAGGGAACGCTATATTAGAGTGGGGATCGATGAGGAGAAGAGCGCGTGATGAATATAGAAAAAATGCAACATCAAGCAGATCATGCAGTCGTGTTGCTAAAAGCTTTAGCAAATGAACGTAGATTATTTATTTTGTGTCATCTTCTTAATGAAGGTGAAATGTGTGTTGGCGAAATGAATAAGAAGTTGGGCTTAAGCCAATCGGCTTTATCTCAACATTTAGCATGGCTTCGTAAAGACAATTTAGTCTGTACTAGGAAAGAAGCTCAAACTGTTTTCTATTCATTAAAAAGTGATGAGGTAAAAGAGTTAATTCAAGTATTGAACAATATGTACTGTTACTAAATTAACTCCGCAAACGTCTTAACTGATACATCTCATTAATGGTGTCTTAAGTTAAGGCGTTTAGTTTTATTAACGCAGTTATTAACCCTAATAATGCTGTGCGCGTTTGTACCCAATAAATTCCAATACGTTTATACCTCATACTACCAATGTGTCAGTGTGATAAATACTGTCAACGATCATCTCAAGCGCTTCATTTCAAATAGACATTGGCGAAAGTTTCCATTCTGTCTGCCGCCCACTCTGTACCCCTGCTTCTCTTGTTAAGTCGTTAGAACCTATAAAATCTTAGCCGCGAAGCTGTTCCTATCTCTGAGATGAAAAGCGGTAGGGAACGATGACAAGCGATACAAGCGGTGGTAAGCGATGATAAGCGATGATAAGCGATGGCAAGCGATGATAAGCGATGATAAGCGATGATAAGCGATGATAAGCGATGATAAGCGATGATAAGCGATGATAAGCGGTGATAAGCGATGGTAAGCGATGACAAACGATAGCAAGCGGTGGCAAGCGGTGGCAAGGACAAGATCCTAGCAGTGTAGCGACCTAGATCTTATAGAGAGGGTAAAACTTAGATATAAAAAAACCGGCCGAGGCCGGTTTTTTGGATCTTAATCTACAAAAAACTAAGCTGCAATAGCTTTGATTTTTGCGTTTAAGCGAGCCTTCTGACGAGCGGCTTTATTCTTGTGAATAATGCCTTTAGTCGCCATACGGTCAACAATTGGTTGTGCAGTAGCAAACGCTTCTGTAGCCGCTTTATGATCACCGCTTTTGATAGCAGCGATGACTCTTTTAACGTATGTACGTAACATAGAGCGACGACTAGCGTTATGCTGGCGACGCTTTTCAGACTGAAGCGCGCGCTTCTTTGCAGACTTGCTATTAGCCAAGGTGCAACTCCTAAAAACTGGATTTGATACTTTTAAGGCCGAGGAATATGCCTGCTTTTTGTCGTCTTGTCAACGACTATAGTTGAATAATAATCATAAAGATAAATTAATCCAACCTAGCATGCCAAACTTCAACCCAACTCGTGTAATATGTGGCGTAATTCTACCAGCTCTTCGGTCTGTGTGACAGCGTTAGAATAGAATATTTATTATAAATCCCATTAATTTCTTAGAAGTGACCGAGTGTCTGGGGGCTGTTTGAGCAAAAAATTATTTAAATCAGGTCTAATTGTCAGTGTTATGACGCTGATTTCCCGAGTATTAGGCTTAGTTCGCGATGTGGTAATCGCCAATTTAATGGGGGCGGGTAGTAGTGCGGATGTATTCTTTTTTGCTAATAAAATACCTAACTTTTTAAGACGTTTATTTGCTGAAGGGGCTTTTGCGCAGGCATTTGTGCCAGTACTGACTGAGTATCAGGAGAACATGACTCCAGAAGATACTCGTGAGTTAATCAGTAAGGTTGCTGGTACCTTAGGCGTACTAGTGACTATTGTGACTTTGTTTGGGGTCGTTTTTTCACCCGTATTAGCGGCCCTTTTTGGTGGCGGGTGGTTCGTCGATTGGCTCAATGACGGGCCTAATGCCGAAAAGTTCGAACTTGCATCAGTTATGTTAAAAATTACTTTTCCCTATTTGTGGTTTATCACCTTTACGGCCTTGGCGGGCTCGATACTCAACACCCGTGGACGATTTGCTGTATCAGCCTTTACGCCTGTATTTTTGAATGTTGCAATTATTGCGGTAGCTTTATGGTATGCGGACACCTTAGAAAATCCTGAAATTGGTTTAGCTTGGGGGGTCTTTTTTGGTGGTCTGATTCAGTTTTTGTTCCAAATCCCCTTTTTAATTCGTGAGAACGTGCTCGTTAAGCCAACGTGGGGATGGAATCATCCTGGTGTGGTAAAAATTAGAACCTTGATGATCCCAGCCTTATTTGGTGTGTCTGTTTCACAAATTAATTTATTGTTCGACACTTTTATAGCCAGTTTCTTGATGACGGGATCGATAAGTTGGTTGTATTACGCTGACCGCCTATTGGAGTTCCCTTTAGGATTATTTGGCATTGCCATTGCCACAGTGATTTTGCCTGCATTATCGCAAAAACATGTTAATGCCCAAGGCACTGGGTTTAATCAAACCATGGACTGGGGCGTTAAAGCCATTTTGCTATTAGGCACTCCGGCGATGTTAGGGTTAATTATTCTGGCCAAACCTATGCTGATGGTGTTGTTTATGCGCGGAGCCTTTAGTCTTAATGACGTTGAAATGGCGTCCTACAGCTTGGTTGCATACGGTTGTGGCTTATTGAGTTTTATGATGATTAAAGTGTTAGCGCCGGGATACTACTCGCGTCAAGACACTAAAACACCAGTTAAATATGGCATTATTGCCATGGTCAGCAATATGGTGTTTAACCTTATTTTTGCTATTCCATTTGGCTACGTGGGCTTAGCCATTGCGACATCAATGTCTGCACTATTAAATGCGAGTTTGTTATATCGCGGTTTACACAAAGCGGGCGTTTATCAAATGAGTCGACAAACGTTATTTTTCTCATTAAAAGTGATCATTTCTACAGCCTTAATGACCATTGCCATTATTTATTTTATGCCACAACAAAGCGTATGGCTTGAATGGCAAACCTTTGAACGTATGTTTATGTTGATTGAGCTTATTGTAGGCGGTGCAGTTATTTATTTGTTGAGTTTACTGGCATTGGGCGTTCGGCCTTGGAAAATTAAACGCCAGGGATAATTTCCTAAGGTGAACCACCGACCGAGGATCGGCAGGTTATCCTAAATCCTGTGTAATAATCTGAGCCTGAAACTCGCATCTAACATTGGTTTGGGTATATAATCTGCCGATTTGCTATAGGCAGTATTGAGCGTAATGGAATTAATCCGCGGTATACACAATATTTTACCTTCTCATCATGGTTGCGTTTTGACCATAGGGAATTTTGATGGTGTCCATCGTGGTCATGCGCAGGTGATCAGCTGCTTGGTTAGTAAAGCGCATCATTTTCAATTACCTGCAACAGTAATGACCTTTGAGCCTCAGCCACAAGAACGCTTTCGTGGTGCTGATGCTCCCGCTCGTCTCAGTCTTCTGCGCGATAAAATTAGATTACTCGATGAGCTTAAAATTGACCAGCTACTCTGTATCAATTTTACTGCCGCTTTTGCTAATCAACCTGCTGAAGCGTTTATTGAAGAGTTATTAGTCAAAAAACTCGGGGTTAAATATCTCGTCGTGGGTGATGACTTTTGCTTTGGTAAAGGCCGCGAAGGTACTTTTGACATGCTCGTTGCTGCAGGTAAGCAATTTGGTTTTACGGTTGTCAGTACACAAAGCTTTGTGGTTGGGTCGTCGCGAGTAAGTTCTACGGCTGTAAGAGAACAACTGGCGTTAGGGAATTTAGAACAAGCAAGACGTTTATTGGGACATCCGTTCATTTTAAGTGGTAGGGTTGCTCACGGACAAAAATTAGGCCGTACAATCGGTTTTCCAACGGCAAATATAGCATTAAAGCGTAACGTTGTGCCTGTTCGAGGGGTATTTGCTGTGCGTTTGTATTGGGATGGCAGCGATATTTATGACGGTGTGGCTAATGTAGGGTTCAGGCCCACTGTAAATGGCCAAACCTGCAGATTAGAAGTCCATTTGTTTGATTTTAGCGGTGATTTATACGGCAAACGAGTGGAAGTAGAATTAATAGCAAAAATCCGTGATGAGCAACCCTTTGAGTCATTGGATGCGCTAAAAAAACAAATTTTAAATGATGCAAATGAAGCTCGCGCTTTATTTAGCAACGATGCTAGCTGAAATGAATCAGCTTTAATAATGGTATGGGATCAATGAGCGACTATAAATTTACTTTGAATTTGCCGGAAACAGAGTTTCCGATGCGCGGTAATTTGGCAAATCGCGAGCCAGAAATGTTAACTCGCTGGACGCAAGATGGACTGTATCAACAGATCCGTGAAAGCCGAATTGGCCGTAAACCTTTCATACTGCATGATGGCCCTCCATACGCTAATGGCAGCATTCATATTGGTCACTCTGTTAATAAAATTCTTAAAGACATTATTATTAAGTCAAAAACCATGTCTGGTTTTGACGCACCCTATATCCCTGGTTGGGACTGTCATGGATTACCGATTGAGCTGAAAGTTGAGCAAAAAGTCGGTAAGCCTGGTGTCAAGATTTCTGCAGCGGAATTCCGTGAAGAATGTCGTAAATATGCGGCTATCCAAGTTGACGGTCAACGTGATGACTTCATTCGTTTAGGGGTATTAGGCGATTGGCAAAATCCTTATTTGACGATGGATTTTTCAACTGAAGCGAACATTGTTCGTTCACTGGCAAAAGTGATTGATAGCGGTCATTTGCACAAAGGTGTTAAGCCAGTGCATTGGTGTACCGATTGTGGTTCAGCACTCGCTGAAGCGGAAGTAGAATACGAAGATAGAACATCTCCGGCTATTGATGTCGCTTTTGTGGCGGTTGATAGTCAAGCTGTTGCCGCTAAATTTGGCGTTGAAAATTATACTAAACCAGTAGCGATGGCAATTTGGACTACTACGCCGTGGACCATCCCTGCTAACCGTGCATTGTCATTAAACGCCGAGTTAGATTACAGCTTGATTGAGTTTGTTAAAAACGGTGAAACCACAACATTGATTTTGGCTCAAGTGCTTGTTGAGTCATGTCTTGAACGTTACGGCGTTGAAAGCCATCAATTATTAGGCGAAGTTAAAGGGGCTGAGCTCGAGTTAATGCGCTTTAACCACCCATTCTATGCCTTTGATGTACCAGCTATTTTAGGTGACCATGTCACCACAGATGCGGGTACTGGTATTGTACATACCGCCCCAGGTCACGGTCAGGACGATTTTATTGTTGGCCTGAAATACGGTTTGGAAGTGGCCAACCCTGTTGGCGATAACGGTGTTTATAAAGCCGATACTGAGTTTTTTGCCGGTCAGCATGTCTTTAAAGCTAACGCCAATGTGGTTGAGCTGTTAAAAGAGAAAGGTGCGTTATTACTTCATGTTGCTTACCTTCACAGCTATCCACATTGCTGGCGCCATAAAACACCGATTATTTTCCGTGCGACACCACAGTGGTTTATCTCTATGGATAACCACGATCTGCGTTCGCAAGCATTACAAGAAATAAAGCAAACCAAATGGATCCCTGATTGGGGTCAAAGCCGTATTGAAAAAATGGTAGAAAACCGCCCAGACTGGTGTATTTCACGTCAGCGAACTTGGGGCGTACCGATCACATTATTTGTTCACCGCGAAACGGATGAGCTGCATCCCGACAGCGTGTCATTAATGGAACGAGTTGCGCATCGCATTGAACAGCAAGGTATTCAAGCTTGGTGGGATTTAGATGCAAGTGAATTGTTAGGTGATGAAGCAGATCAGTACCGTAAAGTCACTGATACATTGGACGTATGGTTTGACTCAGGCTCATCATTCTCTTCAGTTGTTGCTGCGCGTCCAGAGTTTCAAGGACATGAAATTGATTTGTATTTAGAAGGTAGCGATCAGCACCGCGGTTGGTTTATGTCATCATTAATGATTTCAACGGCGATGAATGGTAAAGCACCTTATAAGCAAGTATTGACTCATGGTTTTACCGTTGATGGTAAAGGCCGCAAGATGTCAAAATCTGTCGGTAATGTGATAGCCCCATTACAAGTGATCAATAAGCTCGGCGCTGACATTTTACGCTTATGGGTTGCTGCAACCGATTACAGTGGCGAAATGACAGTCTCTGACGAGATTTTAAATCGCAGCGCTGATGCGTACCGTCGTATTCGTAATACTGCCCGTTTCTTGTTAGCTAACTTAAATGGCTTTAACCCAGAAACTGACATGATCCCGTCTGAAGACATGGTCGCGTTAGACCGTTGGGTCGTGCGTCGTGCCGCTGCACTGCAACAAGAAATAATTGAAGCGTATGATCAATACAACTTCCATTTAGTGACTCAAAAGCTGATGCAGTTCTGTTCAGTAGAGTTAGGCAGTTTTTATCTTGATATTATTAAAGACCGCCAATACACAGCTAAGCAAGAAGGTCATGCTCGTCGGAGTTGCCAGTCAGCGCTTTATCATATTGCAGAAGCAATGGTACGTTGGATGACACCCATTTTAAGCTTTACTGCTGATGAACTATGGCAGTTGCTACCAGGTAAGCGTGAAAAGTATGTGTTTACCCAAGAATGGTACCAAGGTTTAGAAGCGGTGACACTTGACAGTGATTTAAGTGATGATTACTGGGAGAAACTATTAGCTGTCCGTAACGAAGTTAACAAAGTGCTTGAACAAGCTCGTCGTGATAAACGTATTGGTGGTTCATTAGAAGCGGAAGTGACATTGTTTGCTGATGCTGATTTAGCCGCTGAGTTAGCTAAAGTAGGTGATGAGTTACGTTTTGTACTGATCACCTCTAAAGCTGCTGTTGCCGATATGTCACAAGCGGGTAGTGACGCCATCGAAACTGAATTAAGCTCGCTTAAGTTAGTGGTTGCTAAAAGTGCGGCACACAAGTGCGAGCGTTGCTGGCACTATCGCGAAGAAGTTGGCACCATTGAAGCTCACCCAACATTGTGTCAACGCTGTGTGACCAATATTGAAGGTGAAGGCGAACACCGTGACTTTGCTTAAGGAAGCATATACATGAGTTCTGTACCATTAACGTGGAAAGACAGTGGCTTGCGTTGGTATTGGGTAGCTGCATTGGTGTTTTTAGCCGATCAGCTGTCCAAACAATGGGTGCTTGCCAATTTTGATTTGTATGAGTCTATACAGCTTTTACCCTTTTTTAATTTCACTTATGTGCGAAACTACGGCGCGGCTTTCAGTTTTTTAAGTGACGCAGGGGGCTGGCAGCGGTGGTTGTTTACCGTTATTGCTCTCGGTTTTAGTACCTTGTTAACGATCTGGTTACGTAAGCAGTCTTATTCGCTATGGCGCAGCAACCTCGCTTTTACGTTAGTTATTGGCGGTGCATTAGGTAATTTGATTGATCGTTTAATGCATGGTTTCGTGGTTGATTTTATCGATTTTTACTGGAATACCAGTCATTATCCAGCGTTTAATATAGCCGATGCGGGGATCTTTATTGGTGCCGCATTGATCATTTGGGACTCATTTAGACCCGAGACAAAGCCAACGAAGGAGCAAGAGTAACTATGACAGATTTAACTAAACAAGATAGTCGTTCATTGTTGTGTCATATGAATATTGTACTGGAAGATGGATCTACAGCTGAAAGTACAAAATCATCAGGTAAACCTTCACGCTTAAACATTGGTGATGGTAGCTTAAGTCCGGCTTTTGAAGACCAGCTTAAAGACTTAAATGAAGGTGATAAGCACCAATTTACCTTAGCGGCAAAAGATGCATTTGGTGAATCCAATCCAGATGCGGTTCATTATATGGACAGAAGCCGCTTTCCTGCAGATATGGAGCTTGAAGAAGGCGTTATTGTCAGTTTTGGCGGTCCTGGTGGGAGTGAAATACCGGGTATTATTCGTGATACTGCTGGCGATTCAATTACCGTCGACTTAAACCATCCACTAGCAGGACGCACGATAACGTTTGAACTTGAAGTTGTCAGTGTCATCACTGAGTAAAAAAGGTATCACATGCTAAAAGTTGATCCAACGTCTCCTGAGCTTAATATTCTACTCGCCAACCCTCGCGGATTTTGCGCAGGGGTAGATCGCGCTATCAGTATTGTAGAACGTGCTTTAGAGTTATTTGAACCGCCAATTTATGTACGTCATGAAGTCGTACATAATCGTTATGTGGTTGAAAACCTAAAACAGCGAGGTGCTATTTTCGTTGATGAACTTGAGCAAGTACCAGACAATAGCATTGTTATTTTTAGCGCTCATGGTGTATCACAGACAGTAAGAAAAGAAGCAAAACACCGTGGTTTAAAAGTGTTTGATGCGACATGTCCTCTAGTGACCAAAGTACATTTACAAGTGACTCGTGCAAGTCGCAAGGGTGTTGAGTGCATTTTAATTGGTCATGAGGGACATCCAGAAGTTGAAGGCACCATGGGGCAATATGATAACCCTAACGGTGGTGTTTATCTTATTGAATCTCCTGAGGATGTGAATAATCTTCAGGTCAATAACCCAGATAACCTCTGTTTTGTCACTCAAACTACGCTTTCTGTCGATGACACCTTGGATATCATTACTGCACTAAAACAGCGTTTCCCTTCCATTGAAGGACCTCGTAAGGATGATATTTGCTACGCGACACAAAATCGCCAAGATGCGGTAAGAAGTATGTCTGCTGAAGTCGATTTATTGATTGTTGTCGGTTCCAAAAATAGTTCTAATTCAAATCGTTTACGTGAACTGGCTGAAAAGACCGGTACTCAATCTTATTTAGTTGATACAGCCGCCGATGTTGAAGCAATCTGGTTTAACGGGGTGAAGAAAGTGGCAGTAACTGCTGGGGCCTCAGCGCCTGAAGTGTTAGTGCAACAGGTTGTTAACGCGATAGCGACACTTGCACCGAGTGTGATAACTGAAGTTGAAGGTCGTAAAGAAGACACTGTGTTTGCAGTTCCGGCGGAATTACGCTAATTATTTCAATAGTTTCAACTGTCTATCAATATTAACCCGCAACCTAACTTGGTTGCGGGTTTTTTGTACTTGCAAAATAAACCGAGTATAATACCGAAAAGACTGTATTGAGCTCTTAATCATGCTTAATATAAGAAATTATACAAAATTGATACTATCTGATTACATTTAAGTCAGCTATTATCAATGCATAATAATAATTCAAGTCAAGTAAAGGATCCAAGGTTGAAAGTATCTGCTATTGACCTTATTAGGGGAGTTTGCACTCATGTCATGTAAAAGGAATGGATTTTCCTTAATTGAAGTTATGGTCTCACTGGTTATTCTAGTGATAGGCCTTATAGGTATTTTTAATCTTCATTTAGTTGCCAAGAAAGGCAGTTTCGAATCTTTTCAGCAAACTCAAGCGTCATATTATGTTAACGATATTATTAATCGTATGCGCATCAATAGCGGTCAATTAGCTACTTACGATGGTACTTATACTGGAACAACGATTACATCTGCTAAGTCTTGTGATGTTGGTGTTGGTGGTAATGTTATTTGCACCAACATTGAAACCAGAAACTGGGACCTATATCAATGGGAACGGGCATTTTTAGGTGAAAATGAAAAATCATCTTACAATGAAAATGTAGGTGGTTTAGATTCCCCTACGGCCTGTATTGATATTGACGCTAGCAATAATGTCACCGTAGTCATGACTTGGAAGGGCGTACGAGCGTCATCAGATGGTACTGCAGACAAAAGTGCTTTTATTAAAGGGTGTGGTTCTAGTAGCGATAGACGACGAGCATTGGTTGTCAATACGGCGATTATAATATGATAAAAGCATTTGATAGTCAGCGAGGCATGTCGCTAGTAGAGTTAATGGTCGCTATGTTAATCAGCTTATTTTTAACGGCTGGTCTTTTCACTATGTTTAGCATGTCTTCAAGTAATGTGACCACCACAAGCCAATTTAATCAACTGCAAGAAAATGGCCGTATTGCTTTAGTTATAATGGAGCGAGACCTTAGTCAGTTAGGGTTTATGGGTGATATTACTGGCACCGATTTTAATAATATCAATAGTACATTTTCTGCAACGGCAGTTACCGCAGATTGCGTTGGTGCTGGGTTGAATAACGCAAGTTTCCCTGATACGACTCAGCTCACTAACTTTCGCCATTTATGGGGATATGAACAAGGCGAAAGTGCAGAGACAATGGCTTGTATAACGCCCAATAGTAATACCGACGTCATTCAAATTAAACGCTTAATTGGCCCTCCCAGTACAGTATTAACAGCAACTCGCTATTATGCTGCATCAACATCAAGTAAAATCGTTTTTTTTAATGGTAGTTCTGCAGCTCCGGGGCTTGTTAATAGTAGATTGTGGGAATATCAACACCATGTTTATTTTATTAGAGACGATGGAATTACTCCAGTATTAAGACGCAGAACCCTGTCTATTAGTAATGGCATGAATAATGAAGAACAACTCGTCGAAGGCATAGAGAATATGCGTATTTTATATGGTTTTGATAGCGATGGTGATGGTACTGCAAACAGTTATATGCCTGCCCAAAATGTGACGACCTTAATGTGGGACAATGCGGTATTTCAACGAGTAGTATCTTTAAAGGTATTTTTGTTAGTGCGTTCTAGTGAAGAAGACAGAACCTATAAAAATGATAATACCTATAAGTTAGGTGACAAAACTATTGGACCACTTAATGATAACTATCGTCGAAAAATCGTTTCAAGCACTATTGTTTTAGAAAATCCAATACTAATAAATCTTTAAGTTTTTCGTCCGAACGTTGAGCTGTTTATGCATTATTTATAATAAGGATATGAGAAAAGGTGAGAGCATGATTAAATCGTATAACAAACAACGAGGAATAGTGTTGTTTTTCTCATTGATTATATTAGTCCTTATGACATTGATAGGTGTTGCATTAGCGGTTAACTCAACTCAATCCCTTAGAATGTCGGGGGCAGGCGCTGAACGTATAGAGGCGATGGCATCCGCACACGGTGCTCAAGACAAGACTCTTTCTGCTAACTCGGGTCCGACATTGTCAATGATGACAACTACCTCGACAACAGTAGATGATGATTTAGGTGTCACCAACACCATTACACCAATGAATGTCGTTGATGTAGGTTGCCAAAGAAATCCAAAAGGGAGCTCGGGAAAGTCAATTCAGTGTCTTCGTTTTGAAGTCTCCAGTGTCGCAACTTTTGGCCGTAGTGATATGGGGCGAGTTACTGTCGTCGTGGGCATTGAACAACAAGTGACAACAGGGAGTTAGTTATGTTTGTAAAACAATTATTATATACGTTACTTTTTGCCATATTGGCATACTCATCAATTAGCTTCGCCGATGACACCGAATTATACGTGCTTGAGTCGACAGCGCGTACTGGTTCAAAACCGCAAGTGCTGATTGTTTTTGATACATCCGGCAGTATGGATACAAACTTTAAAACAGATGACCCTTACGAACGCGAAAATGAGAATGTCAATTCTAACGGACGACTGAAAAAAAATACCAAGTTATTTTTTACGCGTAATACTAGTAGCATACCATTAGCATCCAGTAATCAATATTTTTTGAATGAAAAAAACGGATGTGATGTAGGAGAAAAGTATTTAGAAGACTATGGTATGTTTACAGGCTATATACGTGAACATAAATATATAGGTGAAAACGGTGAGTGGTCCGAGTTACCATTAACCGATGGAACTAGCATTCAATATACCGATTGTTATGAAGACATTGCGGAAAGAGATTATATTAATCGTGCAGTAACTAATGGTTTCCCAGTTGATGGACTAGGTACATCAGCAGTTCCCAAAAGACATACACCTATCAACGGTTCATCTACTACTGCAGAGGTTGATGCTGCAATCGCTACTGCAAAGCTAACCAATTTTGGTATTGGCCAGCCCATTACTCTGTTCACTGAAAAATATGTAAACTGGTATCATAGCGCAAAAGAGCAGCATCCTTATTCGCGAATAGCGGTTGCAAAACGTGTTATAGAAGACACTATTGTAACAACGCCAAGTGTGGATTTTGGGTTGTCAGTGTTTAACTATGACGATGGCGGACGTATCGTTTATGGTATTGCGCCCAATAATGAGACAAATAAACCCAGTTTACTTTCAACAATTAGTTCACTTCCCTCAAACACTTGGACACCATTATGTGAAAGTCTTTATGAGGCTTATCATTATTTTTCAGGGAAAAGTGTTTTATATGGCAATGATGACCCCACTAGAACGCCCCATAGAGATACTTCAATAGAGTCTAGTGGAAGTTATATATCTCCATTTGTGGGTAAACAATGTCAAGACAAAGCTTATGTTATTTACATAACTGATGGGGCGCCCACGAGAGATAGTGGCGCGGATAATTTAGTTAAAAATCTTTCTGGTATTTCTGATTCAGATAAATACTCTGGTAGTTTCTTGCCCGCTCTTGCTGGTTGGTTAAATAAAAATGATGTCAATACAAGCCTTGATGGGACCCAAACAGTATCGACTTACACCATCGGTTTTGGGTCTGATGCAAGTTCAGTCGCGGCTATTTTGCAAGAAACAGCTACTCGAGGTGGTGGGGCTACCTACTCTGCTGCTAATGCTCAAAAATTACAAGAAGCGTTACAATCGATTTTCTCCAATATCTTAGAAACTAATTCTAGTTTTACTTCCCCTTCAATTTCGAGTAATAATTTTGATAGAACGCAGACACTCGAGTCCGTGTACTATGCTATGTTTTTACCTAATGAAGGCCCTCGTTGGGTGGGGAACCTTAAAAAGTTTACTGTTACAGGTTCTGGTGAAGTTGTCGATAAGAATGGTGATAATGCCATAGATGATGATGGAAACTTAGCCTCTTCGGCATGTTCATATTGGACTGATAACTCCGTCTGTAGCGCAACTAGTGGTGGAGGTGATGGCAATAATGTCGAAATTGGTGGCACCTTAACCAAGCTTCAAAATACCCCCAATAGGACTCTATACGGTAACTTTGGTAGTGATGGTTCCTTAAAAGCATTTACTAAATCAAATGCTGCAAGTAGTCCTGGTATTACTAGTGAAACATCATTGGCAACCTTTATGGGGGTTGATAAAACCGAATTGACCAAATTATTCGATTGGGCTACGGGTATCGATGTTGATGATGAGGACAAAGACGGTTCAACAACAGACAAACGCTCAGACATTATGGGAGACCCATTACATTCAAAACCCCTTGCAATTAATTATGGTACAGAAGGATCACCTGATATAAGAGTTTTGCTTGGCACCAATGCTGGCTTTTTGCATATGTTTAAAGATAATGGCAGCACTGTTGAAGAGTCTTGGGCCTTTATGCCACAAGACTTGCTACCAAACTTACGAGAGCTTAGAGCCAACGTTCCTACTGGTGTTCATTCGGTTTATGGTATAGACAGTTCGCCAGTATCCTATATCAAGAGAAGTGCATCTGGAGCCGTGGAGAAGGCGTGGTTATTTTTTGGGATGCGTCGAGGGGGTAAATCTTATTATGCACTCAATATTACCAACCCAGATTCTCCCTCGTTTATGTGGAAAGTTGATCCTGGTTCATCAGGCATGGCAGACATGGGACAATCTTGGGCTGAACCGGTTGTTGCGTTTATTCCAGGCGTGCCTGCTGGAAATACATCAGCTGATACTGCGTCACCAGTGATCATCATCGGAGGGGGTTATAATCCTTCCACTAAAGATGGTTCTAGTGTTGGTACAGATGACACTACCGGTCGCAGTGTTTATGTTTTAAATGCTGAAACAGGCGCTTTAGTACATCAATTTGGAACATCCACTGGAACCAACAAAACCAAATTACCCAGTATTGTTGACAGTATCCCTAATAGTGTTGCAATTTTAGACAGTAATAACGATGGTCTAACCGATAGATTATATGCTACTGATACCGGCGCTAATATTTGGCGTATGGATTTACCTAGTGCATCACCCTCTAGTTCAACGAGTCCTTGGACTGCGTTTAAGTTTGCGAGTTTAGGCGGTTCTACGCAAGCTACTGATAGACGATTTTTTGCTGAACCTGCTGTGGCACAAACGGTATTCACCAATATCTCTGAGGTATCAGTCACTGATTCGGAAAGTAATACAACCACAAGTCTGACTTATCAGAATATCCCTTATGATGCAGTCACGGTAGGAAGTGGCCACAGATCGCATCCTTTAGATAAAACTCGTTCAGACAAGTTCTTTGTATTACAAGATCGCAATGTAGTCACTAAATCGTTTACCGGAGATGCAGATAAAGAAATCCCTACTCCGTTAGAGTTAGCAAATTTATATAATGTATCTTCTACACCACCGACATCAGAAGATGACAATATTGAATTTGGTACTAAACGTGGTTGGTATTATAACTTTACTTCATCAGGTGAAAAAAGTTTATCAGCCTCGACAATCATTCTAGGACGAGTGTACTTTACCTCTTATGTTCCTGGAGATAATACTTCAGCAAACCAATGTTTAGCCACAGGGCAAGGCAGATTATATGGTTTTGATTTACATAAAGGAACCCGCTCTTATACCCAAGAATATTTAGAAATGGGCGATCGAGTACCAGATACGCCTCAGTTAGTCATACCGCCGAATGGAACATCAGATAGTTATATGTATTTAATTGGTATTGGTTCTGCTGGTGATGAAATGGAAAAAGTTGACGATACTGGTAGTGATGGGTGTGCAGGAGGTGATAATAAGTGTATTGGTCCTGGACCTGGCGTTAACAAAATTTATTATCATATTGATGAGTAGGAATGAGTAAAAATAATGAAGCAGTTACAGTTCGGATTTACATTAATTGAAGTGATGATCACTGTCGTGATAGTGGGTATTTTAGCTTCAATTGCCTATCCAAGTTATACTCAATTTGTTGCCAAAGGTGCTCGTGGTGATGGTTTAGCAGGGGTTATGCGTGTTGCAAACTTGCAGGAGCAGTTTTATCTGGATCATCGTAACTTTACAGCCGATATGACTAATCTTGGTTTGTCTGCAGATCCTTGGGTTGTTGAAAATACATATTATAAAGTTGATACAACCTTGAGTGGAGATGATTACACCGTGACAGCTACAGCCGTTGGTGTACAAGCTTCTCGAGATACTGTTTGCGCAACGATATCATTAACTTCAACAGGCACCAAATCACCTACGGAGTGTTGGAAATGAAAATAACCATAATGTTAATTACTACTCTCTCCATTTGGATTAGTTCAACCGCTATAGCCGTAGAAGAGGGCACCATACTCACTCCTTATAAGTGCCACATTGAAACGGCTAATGGTTCAAATATTGCGTTGTTTGTATGGGATGGGGCATTAAAAGTTGAGGAACAAAGTTCATTGCTATCTAAGTATGTATCGACAATAACAAATGAGCGTCTCAAGGTTAGACGAGTTGTAGAATGTATTACAGAAGATGAAGTATTTAAAGATGTAATTATACGTGAGTTGGATGAACAAAGAACTTATTAACACTACCTATTTATAGATGTAAAAAAAGGCTTACAAATGTAAGCCTTTTTATTAATTACAACTCACGGAAGAAGTCACTTTAGATACTCTACCGGAGGCACTTATGCTTATGGCCTCGGATGAACCGCTATCGGCAGCGCCAGGGCAATAGCTGAAGGTACCATTACCATTAGCTATCATGCCATCAGGGTTAAAACTGTATCGCGCCAAATCTGATTTGATAAAGTCGTTACTATTAAACGCATCCATTTTACGTAGAATCACATCAGCAATACCATTGGTTGTATCCACTGACCCAAGAGTACCATTATCAATAAATACACTAAATCCATTTGTCCAGTCACTCCCACACGACGTTGTTGTCATAGGACAGACAGAAACTCTGCTTCCGTAACTAACGGCTTGACTACGGGCAAATACAAACGAGGATTCAATGGTGCTGATAACACTTCTTGCTCTTATACCTTCATAGAGGCTTGTTAACGATGGCACGCCAATAGCTAACAGTATTGCAGCAACGGTAATGGTCACCATCAATTCTATTAGGGTAAATCCAGATTGTATTTTTTTCATGCGCAATTCCTCTGCTATATAAAACAGAGTATAACCAAGCGCAACATGAATGACAGTGTTTTATTGACTATTTGCAGACATCACTGTTAATTAATTCTTTATCGATAATCTCTATTATTTTATGTTTTCTCATTTTACACTTTGTTAAAATTTACACTCTATATTTTTCTTGTTTGATACTCTTACCCTACCAGCTTGATTAACAATTACCGCTTTTGAATAAGGACTGTCAACAGAGCCGGGGCAATACGTTAATGTGCCATTAGTGCCTGAAGCCAATCCATCGGGTTGAAATCTAATAGCGGGACGGTTGTAGTCGATATAATCATTTTCATGAAAAGGAGATGTTTGTTGGAGTAAGCGATCACGGGCATCAAGTTGGTTTTTTTGCCCATGGTCAATAAATACACTTAACCCAATACTCCAATCCGATGAACACAAATTGTCGACTAAAGGGCAAATTGTTACCCTCGAGCCATAACTGATTGCCATATTTCGGCCTAATTGAATGGTCTGTTGGATCACTTTAATATTACTACTTGCCCTGACTTGTTCAATTAATGCAGTAAATGAGGGAATTGCGATGAGTGAAATTAGTGTGGCAATCAGCATAGTTACTATTAACTCAATCAGACTAAAGCCTTTTGCTCGAATGGAAAATGTCATACTGGTTCATCCTTAAACGTTGTCGGCTGCGTCCTGCAGTAAAACTTAACCTAGTATAGAAAATGAACAGCAAGTTTGCTGCGAAATATCTTTTCATAAATACGTAAAATAGCCGCGACAATTGGCTGCGCTTTCAAGTAAGATATTTGAATAATATTAGTAAGCATATAAACTGTAATCAGGACAAATGCTTAATCAACAACTTAGCCGATGACAGGAGTATTTAATGAAAAAAGTCGAAGCGATTATTAAGCCATTTAAACTTGATGATGTGCGTGAGTCACTTGCTGAAATTGGCATTACGGGTATGACAGTGTCTGAAGTCAAAGGTTTTGGCCGTCAAAAAGGTCATACCGAGCTTTATCGTGGCGCAGAATACATGGTGGATTTTTTACCAAAAGTAAAAATCGAATTGGTTATTCAAGATGAAATTCTTGAGCGAGCGATTGATGTTATTGTTGATATCGCCAGAACGGGAAAGATTGGTGATGGTAAAATATTTGTAACCGACGTTGAGCGAGTCATTCGAATTCGTACCGGTGAAGAAAACGAAGAAGCAGTATAAGGCCCACAGGGCCTTTTTTTCACTTGTACATTTTGTTTAGTTAACCTCAACTCTGGATAAGAGATGGAATAAATTGTTAAAACGACTTTATTTCAAGTCTGCAGCATCAAACTCGCCATGTGTTTTGATCGCAAGACGTATTGACGCGTCAATAGCGGGCCCATTTTAAGTAGGTGCAACTTTGGCCGCGCAGCAAAGGGCTGTTTGATAACCGTTTATTATCCACAGTTAGGTTACATAGTCGCTGGCATAGGGTATCTCTGAGGTAATGTATGGTTCAACGAATTGTTATTGTGGGTGGCGGAGCTGCAGGGTTAGCATTGGCCTCCAAATTGGGACGGAAGTTTGGTAAAAGTCCGTTAATCGATATTAGTCTGATTGATAAAAATACCATCCATATTTGGAAACCCAAGTTACATGAAGTTGCCGTTGGTGTGATTGATCAATCAATTGAAGGCCTGCAATATCGAGATCACGGATTAAAGAATGGCTATCGATATATTCGAGGTGCCATTGAACAATGCGACCCAAGCACTAAGCAAATTCAACTTGCTCCAGTGTATAACGATGAAGGCGAGATGATCATTGCCGCGCGCAGTATTGAATACGATACTCTTGTGCTTGCATTAGGCGGGGTTTCAAATAGCTTTAATACACCGGGTGCTGAAAAACATTGTATTTTCTTAGACAGTTTAGACAGTGCAAATCTTTTTCACCATAAGCTTATGGATGCACTCTTACAGCTTAATGAAACACAAGACCAATTAGGTATCGGTATCGTAGGTGCCGGTGCAACAGGCGTCGAGCTGGCCGCTGAACTCCATCATGTTATTGAGTCTGTAAGGGAGTACGGTTATCAAAATATCTCCAAAGATCATTTAGATATAAACCTAATTGAAGCATCCACTAAAATCCTTCCCCAATTACCTGAACAAGTCAGTTCGAGGGCACAAACTGTACTGTCAAAATTAGGGGTAAAATTGCACTTAGGTGTGCAGGTTAAAGAAGTGACTAAAGAAGGCTTTGTTACTGCGACAGGTGAGACGATTAAAGCCAATATAAAAGTATGGGCAGCAGGTGTTAAAGGTCCAAAGGTCTTTGAAAATTTCACCCAATTACCTATTACGCCACGTAATCAAATCGATGTAGATGAGTGTATGCATGTTAAAGGCCTTAATGATATTTACGCCTTAGGTGACTGTGCTCAATTAATTTTACCATCAGGTAAACCCGTACCACCCAGAGCCCAAGCAGCTGCCCAAATGGCCGATCGCCTATATGACAATATTTGTTTAAAGATGAAGCTTCAACCAGAAAAACCTTTCGTTTATAAAGACTATGGTTCATTGGTATCGCTCAGTCGTTTTTCTGCGGTTGGAAATTTAATGGGTAACCTTCGTTCGGGAGACTTTTTTGTTGAAGGTCACGTTGCACGTTTGATGTATATCTCGCTTTACCAACGTCATTTAGCCAGTTTATATGGCTGGTTCTCCGCTTCTGTATACCGTATTGCGCAAAAGCTACTTCGCTGGCAACGTCCTAAACTGAAATTGCATTAGGTGATTACCCGGCTAATAAATCGATAATCAGCGCCCATTGTATTCTTTTTTATTGAATACAAAGCTTTTTTGGACAAGAATTGGTCACTTGGTGATTATTGACGCAATTTAGCCTAAATGTACTTGAATTTAAGATTTAACTTGGTAGTTTCAGTTATTAATTATTTGTTAACCTAAGGTATGACAATGATGTTGTACTTAAATCAGAGAAGATAATCAGTGCTTCAAGGAGCCAAGATGCCCAACGAAATTACATTATTAGAACAAACCAAACATGGTGATTTAAAACTGACTCCAAGTGATTTTTCACACGTGGCAGAACAGCACATTGTGCCTGTAACCTTACATGAAATTAATCGCGCTGCCACTGAGTATCCTATCGTATTCGTTAAAAATAGTGACACAAACGAGTTTCAATCAGTTGCTATGCTAGGGTTAAAGCCTGGTCAGAATCTAAGTGTAAAAGACGGCAAATGGCAAGGCTTGTATATTCCTGCGGTTGTACGAGATTATCCTCTTGGCTTAGTCGTTAACCCAGACGTTAAAGATAAAGTGTGGATTGGCATTCGTGAAAATGCTAAAGAAGTGACTAAAGAAGACGGCCAAGCATTATTTGAAGAGGGTAAAGAAACCCCATTTTTAGAAGCGCGTAAGCAAGCATTGATTAGTCACTATGAACAAGATCAAGCTACACGGGGTATTTTGAGCTTTTTAGATGAAAAAGGATTGTTGATTAATCAGACTCTAACTGTTGATGTCGCCGGTGAAAAACGTAATATTAATGGTTTATATCTTATTGATGAAGCTAAATTAAATGCACTAACCGATGAAGAGTTCATTGAGCTTAAAAAGCGTGGTTTACTCGGTCCTATATACGGTCATTTAGGCTCACTTAACCAAGTTAATCGCTTAGCTCGAATTGAAGCGCTGGGTCGATAGTGTCGTAAGGTTATATTAAAACAGGCACTCAATTGAGTGCTTGTTTTGTTTTAAGAAGCTAAAATGCAATAAATAGAGCGCTTAAATCGAATACATTTCAGATACAAAAAAGCCACTCATTGAGTGGCTTTTTTGTTTTTATGGTGCCGGCACCAAGAGTCGAACTCGGGACCTACTGATTACAAGTCAGTTGCTCTACCAGCTGAGCTATGCCGGCTAAATTGTGGTGCCCGAACCCGGAATCGAACCAGGGACACGAGGATTTTCAATCCTCTGCTCTACCGACTGAGCTATTCGGGCAACTAACTAAGTGTCAGTTAACTACTACAGACTAAGTATTAACTTGGTAATCAATACCTGTCTCGTCTGGAGTGCGCACATAGTATAGTGATGGTTTTTATCGTGCAAGTGGTTTTTCAAATGTTTTCACTCGTTCGGCTAGTTAATGTGCAAACGGGTGGCTTTTTATAAGTAATTGATGATTTTTAACGCGAAGGGAGGAATTAATATACTAAGGCCTGTTGATCTTTCAATGTTGTTTTTGCAGCGAATTGTTGCTCATTACTTAACATGAGCTACAAGGCAGGGGCTTTGTGGTGTAGTTATTCTACATACAAAGCCGATAACGCAGTCGAAATGACCAACAAACGCTGCCCGAAGGGGTCGGCTAAAAACATTTTACTCTTTGTTGAGTGAGTCTTTGATAAGCGAGTGTTGCTTAGATTGCTAGGCAGCAATCCACTCGCCTCGATTAAAACGTTTTTATCTCGAACAAAATTTAACCAGCGAAGATCAACAGGCCCTAATCATGCAGTATATCGGGGAGCGTAACGGTGCCAGTTTGCTATAGATAAAGGCAAAACCCAGCTAATAGCAGACATAATCCATTTACTGATTTTTCTTTAAGCCATTTTGAGGTTAACCATAGTCGTTAATAGCATTAAGAGGGGGGAGCGGTATAAGACATCCTAAGTAAGATGCGTTTAAGCGCTGACTTTGCTTGGCTCTATAAGCTAAAAAGACAACTGTTATTACCTCATACTTAACGTTGAGTACTCGCTATTAACCTTGTATACCCCATATATAAAGTGTTCAATTCCCATTGTTGGTTCGTTTTCTATCCTAGTTAACTGGACTCGAGCCGTTAACGGACAAGTGTATGCGTTGTTTCTTACTATAATGGGTATTTACCGCTCTTGTACCGACTTAAACGGTTAATCATCCTCACAGATAATATTGGTTAACAATTCATTTCTATTTTATCGAATGAATACTCCTGTATTTAGCGGTTTTCTTTACTAAAAATGACGTTAATATGTTGTGAGTTTATTGAGGAAGGTACACATGTTAAAAAACACTTTAGCTGGTTATGGATTAATAACCATTTTGACCCATTGGTTGTCTGCCATCGCAGTTATTAGCCTTTTTAGTGTAGGTTATTGGATGGTTGATCTTACGTACTACAGTAGTTGGTACCAAACTGCGCCACATGTTCATAAAAGTATTGGTCTGCTGTTACTCGGATTAACCTTGTTAAGATTAGTGTGGCGAGCTATGTCACTAACGCCTAGTGCATTACCTAACCATCAGCCATGGGAAAAACGTATGGCAACCTGGGCACATGCTATTCTTTATACGTTAATGCTGCTGATTATGTTTTCAGGAATTATGATTTCTACAGCAGATGGTAGGGATATTTGGATTTTTGACTGGTTTGCCGTGCCGTTTCCTAATGCTTTTATTGACGAACAAGCTGATATTGCCGGTGTTATACATCAATACCTTGCTTATAGCTTAATTGGCCTAGTTGTGTTGCATAGCGCAGGTGCGATTAAGCATCATATTATAGATAAAGATAATACTCTGAAAAGAATGCTCATTCCCAACCGTGTTCGTTAACAGTTGTATTGGTTAACAATCTAATTAATCGTCGGTTCAGCTAACGGTTATGTTCGATGATGATGACTCTACTTATTTACTCTACCTATTTACCATTAACGCTTAATTTAAAGGAATAAAAATCATGAAAAAACACCTTATTGCAGCCATAATCGGTTCAACGCTTATGTTACCCGTTGCAGCTAATGCGGCCGACTATGTTATCGACACCCAAGGTGCACATGCATCGATTCAATTTAGTGTTAACCATTTAGGTTATAGTTTTGTGGTAGGACGTTTTAATGAGTTTTCAGGTGACTTTAGCTTTGATGCTAACAAATTGGCTGATGCCAAACTGAACGTCAAAATTAACACTAACAGTGTTGATTCAAATCACGCCGAACGTGACAAGCATTTGCGCAGTGAAGACTTTTTAAATACCAGTAAATTCCCTCAAGCTACTTTTACGTCGACATCCATAGTGGATAAAGGCAATAACCAGTTTGTGATTAATGGTGATTTTACCTTAAATGGCGTGACCAACCCCCTAACCATAGATGCCGTTGCCATTGGTGAAGGTAAAGATCCATGGGGAGGTTACCGTGCAGGCTTTAGTGGTACAACGACTTTTGCGATGAAAGATTTCGGTGTCAAAATGGATTTAGGTCCTGCTTCTGCTAACGTTGAATTAGCATTAGTAGTGGAAGGCATTAAGCAATAATGAACACTATGAGTTCACTAACTGGCATCAGGTAGAGTAATAAATGAGCGCCCACCGACGCCACTTCGTGTCGAACAACGAGGTTTTTCGATGACGGTGATATAATAAAGCCGCTTAGTAAAGCGGCTTTATTTTTAGGTAAAACAATTGATTATATTGACTGGTTACTCGTCTTCAGCTGGCGGAACATAGCCTTCAATTTCAACGTCTTTACCTTCAAATAAAAAATTAGTCATTTGCTCTTCAAGAAATTTACGATCATCAACATTCATCATATTGAGTTTTTTCTCATTAATGAGCATGGTTTGCTTCTGTTGCCATAAGCCCCAAGCTTCTTTACTGATATTATCAAAAATGCGCTTACCCAATTCGCCAGGGTATAGCTGAAAATCTAAGCCGTCAGCGGATTTGTTTAAATGTTGACAGTGAACGGTGCGAGCCATGATGATCCCTTACTAACTTTAATTACGATAAAAATTAATGTGTCGCGAAAAGTACGGCTAAATTAGCCAAAATACGTTCTGTGGCAGCTGCCAACCCGACTTTCGCAGGTTGTTCTATGTTATACCAGAGTGCCGAGGTTTGTTCCATGATACCGCTAGCGAGATCTGGAGATAGTTCAACTAATACCGGGTGAATATCCAGATGAAAGTGACTGAATGTATGCCTAAATCCTGCAAGCCCTTGCTCTGACTCTGTCAAATGATGCAGGCTTAAATAATCATTTAATTCTGCTTGGTGATCAAATTGCGGAAAACACCATAATCCACCCCATATCCCCGCGGGTGGACGTTTGATAAGCTGAACTTTTACTGAGTCTTCGCTGCTATCGACTAAAACCAGCATAAAAGCAGATTTTTCTGGAGTGATTTTTTTAGGTTTTTTACCTGGATATTGACTTTGAAGACCGCTTTGTTGAGCCACACAATCAATTGCCACAGGGCAAGCTGCGCAATTGGGTTTACTGCGGGTGCAAACACTTGAACCAATATCCATCATTGCTTGGTTAAACTTTTCAACATCTTTGACTGGCGTTAATGTGTCGGTTAACTGCCATAATTGCTGCTCAACGTTTTTTTGTCCAGGCCAGCCTTCAATAGCACCATGTCTGGCCAATACTCGTTTTACATTACCATCTAAAATAGGGTGGTGTTGTCCGAGCGATAACGATAATACCGCGCCAGCAGTCGATTTACCTATTCCAGATAAAGCCACTACATCATCAAACTGAGTGGGGAACTCGCCGTTAAAAGCATCGCGAATATGCTGGGCTGCTTTATGTAAATTACGTGCTCTGGCGTAATAGCCCAAGCCCGTCCACAAATGCAGCACCTCATCTTGATGAGCATTAGCAAGATCTATAACGCTAGGGAAACGCGCTATAAATTTTTGGAAATAGGGAATCACCGTCGCGACTTGAGTTTGCTGGAGCATGATCTCCGACACCCAAACACGATAAGGCGTTTTATTGATCTGCCAAGGCAGTGATTTACGACCATGTAGGTCGTACCAAGCGATGATACGCTCAGAAAATGGAGTCAGATTTTTCATGGGCGCAGTGTAGCCATAGGCATTTTATTACACAAGTAGCCAGGCTATTTTAAATCACTCGTTTACACCAAATTAGCGTAAACATGTGCAATCAGTTTAGGTATAATGGCCCACTGACTTTAAAAATGATCTGTTACAGATAACAATTGCGTAATGTGCAGCTAAAAAGTGGCTACCATGGCATTTAGCCACTAACCCATTTAATCACTCGCTATAACAGCACAAGAAGTACGCAGACAATGAGGCAAAGATGAGCGACGTTACCACAGCTGAATTTAACGAAGACGGTAAATACATTCGTAAAATCAGAAGTTTTGTTTTACGTGAAGGCCGTTTAACCAAAGGCCAATCTCAAGCAATTGAAGCACATTGGCCAGCAATGGGACTTGATTACACTCCACAACCGTTGGATTTAAACCAAGTGTTTGGTCGCGATGCTGATACCGTTCTAGAAATAGGTTTTGGTATGGGTGCATCATTAGTGCAAATGGCAAAAGCAGCCCCAGAACAAAATTTTATTGGCATAGAAGTCCATAAGCCTGGCATTGGTACGTGTCTTTCTGAGGCCGGTGCTGCTGAAGTTACTAACTTACGTGTATATCACCATGATGCAATGGAAGTGCTAGAGCACAGTATTCTTGATGGTTCACTTGCGCGGGTACAATTGTTTTTCCCCGATCCATGGCATAAAAAACGTCATAACAAGCGTCGGATTGTACAAGCTGAGTTTGTACAGCTAGTCCGTCGTAAGCTTAAAATTGGTGGTGTGTTTCACATGGCAACCGATTGGGAAAATTACAGCGAGCATATGTTAGACATAATGAATGCTGCTGAAGGTTATAATAATCAATCAACAACTGGTACAGTTGTCGAACGTCCAGACCACCGTCCGCTTACAAAGTTTGAAGCAAGAGGCCACAGACTTGGTCACGGCGTATGGGATATCATGTTTGAGCGTATCGCTTAATCACTACTACACTTTTTAGCAATCGGAGAATACACCATGGCGCAAAATCGCAGTCGACGTTTACGTAAAAAATTACGAGTTGATGAATTTCAAGAATTAGGTTTCGAAATGAACTGGACATTTAATGAGTCAGTTTCTGAACAAGATATCGATAGTTTGGTTGATCAGTTTATTGCTCAAGTGATTGAACCACGTCAATTAGGTTTCCACGGTGGTGGACACAAGCAATGGGAAGGCATTATGGCTACCCAAACTATCGGTAAATGTACTGATGAAGATATTGCAGCAGTCAATGCATTCTGGAAAGACAAGCCAGTTTCTGACCTTGAAGTCAGTGATTTATATGATATTTGGTGGGGTTAAGCTAAATTGCCAGAGCAATTATTACTTCAAGACGCTGTCGATAAAGTAAGATCGCTATTGGGTAAAGGTAAGGTGGCAGGATATATTCCTGCTCTTGCCTGCGTTGACCCCAACAAAATAGGTATTGCAGTTACCACCATTGACGGTCAAACAATTGGTGCGGGTGATTATCTCGAACCTTTTTCCATTCAAAGTATTTCTAAAGTCTTTAGCCTGACTCAGGCACTTAATTTATATACAGAAGAAGAAATCTGGAGTCGAGTGGGTAAAGAACCTTCTGGGCATTCATTTAACTCGCTTGTACAGGTTGAATTAGAGCGTGGCAAACCACGGAATCCATTTATTAATGCTGGCGCGTTAGTCATTGCGGACTTGTTGCAAGCACGCTTGGGTGCACCTAAACATCATATGCTTGAGGTGGTGCGTCAGTTGAGCCAAAATACCACATTAGCCTTCGACAAAGTGGTAGCAGATTCTGAGTATCAATTTAGTGCACGTAATGCTTCTATTGCCTATTTAATGAAGTCATTTGGTAATTTCAATGGCGACGTGAATACCGTACTTAAAAGCTATTTTCATTATTGTGCGTTAAGGATGAATTGTGCAGATTTGTCCCGGGCGATGTTTTATTTGGCCAATCGTGGTAAGACACTCGATGGCGATAGCTTAGTCTCACCAGTGCAAACTCGGCAGCTTAATGCATTACTCGCAACGTCTGGATTATACGATGGCGCAGGCGAGTTTGCTTACCGAGTGGGTATGCCGGGTAAAAGTGGCGTAGGCGGCGGTATTATTGCGATTATTCCTGGTGACATGTCTATCTGTGTGTGGTCGCCTGAACTCGACAATAATGGCAATTCATTGGCAGGTACAGCCTTACTTGAGCATTTAAGCCAGCAGTTAGGTCGTTCAATTTTTTAATTCCACATCACTTTTTTTAATTTCACATCACTACTCGTAAAATAGACTACTTTTTGGTTTATTTTACGAAGAGGGTGGTGTTTTTTGTTCATTTAGTAGATGTTAAATTTTAAGTTTTATAAAAATCACATATAAATCAAGCAACTATACTTGTTGGCATGACTAGTGCTTTATTGTGCTATAACTAATTATATTGAATAGATTTTATCGATATTCGTTTAACAAAAGGATTTTTATCATGACCAAACAGAAGTTAATTTGTGGTTTAGCGTTAACCAGCATGTTATTCACTGCAGGGGCATTGACTCCAGCCATGGCAAAAATGTCAATTAATGATGAAAAGTGTAACGTGACATTAAACTATGACGTGACCGTTGAACCGAAAAGTTTACAGGTCAGTGATAATGGCAGCGAGAAATATCGCGTTCAACTGGGTCAATTGTATGTCGACGGTAAAGAAGTCGCATTAAATGACAAGCAACGGCTGTTATTAACTCAATATTCTGATGAGCTATCTCGCCAAGTTCCTGAAGTGATTGATTTAGTCACCGACGTTGTGTCGATGGCATCTCAGGCTGTCAATATGGCGCTAACACCAATATTTGGCGATGCCACAGGCGTTCAGATTGATAAGATGATGACAGGTATTCAACAACGCATTGATACTATGGCTTATCAACAAGGTGATAAATTTTATTTAGGCTCAACTGAATCTTCAATGGAACATGCCTTTAATGAAGAGTTTGAGCAAGAAATAGAGCAAATGGTAACGAACTCAATGGGCTCATTAATGATGACATTAGGTAGCCAGATCATGTCTTCTGAAGGTGGTTCGTTTGAAGAGAAAATGAATACTTTTTCACAAAAAATGGACAACGTCGGTAAAGACATCGAGCAACAACTTGAGTCGCAATCTCAAGGTCTGGAGCAACGCGCGACTGAGGTTTGTGATAATTTTGAAGGATTATTAGTGTTAGAAAGTCGAGTGCGTAAAGCCATCCCAGAACTTGCACCTTACACCTTAGCTACGCTAGGCGATATAAAAGAGTAACCTTGTTCAAGCTGTCTTCCCGGACACCTGACCTTCCCCTGTGCTTTTTTAAAGACACAGGGGCTTTTTTTTTCCGCCTATTTTAGCTATTTTGCCGCTATAGCTAGTGTTGCTTTGTTCTGATAAAAAAATTGTCAATTATAAATATACAGCCCGACAGGCTTTTTTTGTTATACTAATAAAAACTATAACAAAATTGCACTCTATTTTTGGATGTGGTTATATTTCGGAGTAGTCATTTGTTTGTGTTGATTTACAGTATTGGTTTGTTTCGGTGCTCATTGAGCATCAACACTATTAATAACTGAATGTTGATATTGTGCTTAGCAAGGTTTAGTTACCAGCAATGGCAAACAGACATCTGAAATTTTTATTAATGTCGTAACCAGCTTAAGGCGACTTTCATGTTAGAACTGTTAGAACCTATCGCAATTTTTACTCATGTTGCACGTGCAGGAAGTTTTAGTGCTGCAGCCAGACGTCTTGGCATTTCTAAATCTAAAGTGAGCACTCAAGTTGCAGATCTTGAACATAAACTTGGCGTTCAACTTATTCAGCGTACAACACGCAGTTTAAGTCTTACCGAAGCCGGCAATCTATTGTATCTTCAAGGCGAAGAACTACTTCGAGATGCAGAACAGGCAGTATCAAGTGTTCACAACTTAAATGATGCCACTCGTGGTGTATTGAAAGTCGGGATTTCGCAATCATTTGGTACTATGCATATTATTCCTGCTTTACCAGAATTTATGGCGAGACACCCAGATCTTGAACTACAAATCAGCTTGCTTGACCACAAAGTTGACGTTGTCAGCGAAGGTTTAGATCTGTTGTTAACCATGTCTGAGCAATTACCGCTGGGTATGGTGGCAAGGCCGTTAATGAAATGTCAGTTTTTGTTAGTCGCATCACCAGGCTATGTTGCCCAGCACGGAAACATTAGCCGGCCTGAACAATTGGTTGAACACAATTGCTTGGTGTATCAAGGCGAGTGGCATGAGCACAGTATGTGGCAATTTAAAAAGGGCGATGATTATTGCGAAATTGGCGTATCAGGCAATTTCCGTGTTGATAATGCGCCGGCATTAAAATCGGCCGCAGAGAGTGGTTTAGGTATTGTTTACTTAGCCAGTTATTTGCTGGAAGATGAAATTGCTGAAGGAACATTGGTTCCTTTGTTACCTGATTGGCAGTTGACCCATAATCTTCCATTACAAGCGGTGTATCCGCGTCGTAAACACCTGGCTCCAAAGGTGAGTGCGTTTATTGATTTTATTAAAACGCACATTAGTAGCCCACCTTATTGGGACGCTAAGTTTGAAAATTTGTACAAACAGCGTAAATAGCCTCAACTCTGGATAATAAACGGTTATCAAACAGCCCTGTGTTGTGCTAGCTGCATTGTATCGACTTACATAGGCTGGCATGGCACATAGTTATTGAGGCAGCGCTTAACGCGGCCCTTAACATAGCGATTAATGCGTCAATCCGCCTTGTTAGCAAAACACATGGCAAGTTTGATACTGCAAACTTAAAATACATCCGTTGATAACTATATATTCCCACGCCTGTTTAGAGTCGATGCTAGGTAAAAGCGGAAACACTGTTTCCTTTTTAAAACAAAGCCAAAAATTATCTTGCAGTTTAATATTAAAGTCATATTTATCAGTTTATTAAGCTTTTAATTTATTAGTTATTCATTAGGTGGCTAATCAAGGGGGCAGCGAAATACCAGAGTTAAGTTGTTGAAGTCTGTTCTGATATCAATACAATAGTTATTAGTTGATTCGAAATGATTTGAAGCATGCGTTTTCTGAGAAATGACCCCTTTTTAGTTAAGCGTACAAATCGGCAAGGTAGCAAATTTTGAATCAGTACTGGCAGTGGTTTTGAACTAATATAATGCCAGTCTTGAAACCATCATCCTAGTTTATTTGGTTACCCCAGACGTTGAGCTGGGGTTATTTTTTTGTGGCATTATGAAAGTAAAACCATAACCATAACCATAATCATAATCCAAGCTTGGTGCTTTACTTTATCCAGTACCAATAACCAACGCTAAATTACTGCGACTGAACCTGTTTAATCCACTTATTTACCTGCTCTGCAAGAATGTCTAATGGCAATGGCCCATTTTTCAAGATTGAGGTGTGAAATTCACGAAGATCAAACTTGGTGCCTAATTCTTTTTTGGCATGTTCACGTAGCTGAAGTATGTTAATCATTCCCACTTTATACGCGGTTGCTTGTGATGGCATAACAATATGGCGCTCGACCATTTTAATGGCATCAGATTGCGCATTTGGTGTGTTATCGACGTAATAGGCAATAGCTTGCTCACGAGTCCACTTTTTAGCGTGTATTCCAGTGTCAACGACTAAACGACATGCGCGCCACAGTTCCATTGATAGACGGCCAAAGTCTGAATAAGGATCTGCATATAAGCCCATTTCTTTAGGAAAATATTCAGAGTAAAGTCCCCAGCCTTCAGTATAAGCAGTGTAACTGCCAAATTTACGGAATTTTGGAATGCCTTGCAGTTCTTGTGCAATAGCAATTTGCATGTGATGACCAGGGATCCCTTCATGGTAGGCCAGAGCCTCCATTTGATATTTTGGCATCGCTTCCATTTTATATAAATTAGCGTAATAGGTGCCTGGACGAGATCCGTCTGGTGCTGGTTGATCGTAAAATGCTTTACCTGCCGACTTCTCTCTAAAAGCCTCCACCTTTCGTACCACTAAAGCGGCTTTAGGCTTAATGGTAAATACTTCATCTAAACGAGACTCCATAGTATCGATCAGAGACTTGGCTTGGGTGAGATATGCTGTTTTACCTTCATGAGTGTCAGGGTAATAAAACTGTTGGTCATCGCGCATGAAAACAAAAAACGCTGCTAAGTTGCCGTCAAAATGCACCTTTTTCATAATGACACGCATTTCATCATGAATACGCTTAACCTCGTTTAAGCCGAGCTCATGTATGGTGTCTGCTGTCATGTCAGTGGTGGTGGTGCGGGCGAGGGCATTATTGTAAAACGCTTCCCCGTCAGGCAGTTTCCAAACACCATCTTGTGTATCAGCAAGCGCTTCAAGTGACTTTGTATAGTTGATTAATTGCTCATAAGCAGGCTTTACCTTAGTAAGCAGAGCCTGTTTTACTTCGGTTAATAAGGCTTGTTTGTTGCCATCGGTTATATCGAGTTTATTTATCTTACGGTTCGCGTCAGCCCATAACGCGCTGTCTTTTCCCGTATTGGCAAATGGGGCACCAGTAATAATATTTTTGCTATCAGAAATCACATATGAAAATACAAATTTCGGCGCGATAATATACTTTTCGGCACGAATTTCTAATGAGGTTTGTAATTGTGATAACAGTGTCGGTATGGCGTTTAAACGACTGATATACGCTTTTGCATCACTTTCATCTGTTATTTGATGTTGATTAATAAGCAAAGAGGCCACCATTGAGTGAACACCGTTCATTTGGTTAATCGGATAGGTGTGATAACGCCATTTATCATCGCTAATACTGTGTTCTAAACTGGCTTTTAATAGTTCAAAACTGAGTGCGGCCTGTTCATCGAGCTTAGTCGCATCAAGGCGGGTTAATCTTGTCAGTTGCTGCTTACTGCGGGCTAAATTTGCATCGGCAGCGGCTTCTGATAAATCATTCCACTTGCCATAATCTTGTTTGATCCCAAGGTAAGTTTGGTTAACTGGACTTGCCATAACATTTTCCATAAAAATGGCTTCAAACAATGCATTGGCTTTTGCTGATTCGGTTTGCTGGTTTGTGGTTACTGTACTTTCTTGTGAGCTTAATTGCGTCATGTTATGCAGCTGTGCAATAGCTGATGTAGCGAATAAACTTGATAACGCAACAGCAATCAGAGTTGTTTTTGTTTTAATAGACATTGATATTATCCCAAAGTTATAAGGGCACATCCTAATCAAGCTTTAGCTAAAGATGTAAATATAAATGTTAGAAAATGTGTATGTAAGGCAGAGGTAATGGCGCGGTTATGTCGCTATTTTGGGTTTGCGACTCGCAGCATCTGGGTATAACAGTAAGCTGCGAGCCATATTTTTCTATTAAATCCAGTAATTAAATCTAGTGATTAAATCTAGTGATTAGATAAATTGGGATAGCAAATCATTGACAAACATGTGGCCTTTTTGCGTTAAGTGCCAATGTGTTGTGGTCTCGGTCAATAATCCGCGTTCAATTGATTTTTGCATCCCTTGCTTGACCACATCTGCCGATTGCCCTGTTCGCTGCTCAAATTCAGTTTTAGGGATTGGCGTCATCAATCTAAGACGATTCATTAAATACTCTAATGGGCGATCGTCTTCAATCACCTCTGTAGTTTCAAAGGTATATTTATCTGCTGCGAGGTAGCCTTTGGGGTGCTTTATTTTAACGGTACGGACAATCCGATTTGAGTCGGGCAGGGTGATTTTGCCGTGGGCCCCGCAACCGATGCCAAGGTAATCGCCAAATTGCCAATAGTTAAGATTATGGCGACATTGGAATCCAGGTTTTGCATAGGCTGATATTTCGTATTGCTCATAACCTAATGCCGCTAAGCGTTGCTGACCTTGCTCGTAAATTTGCCACAGGTTCTCATCGTCTGGTAATTGTGGCGGTTTTGAATGAAACAAGGTGTTGGGTTCAATGGTGAGTTGATACCAAGACAGATGCGGTGGGGCTAAGGCTGTTGCCGTGTCGATATCATGCATGGCTTCATCAAAGCTTTGATTCGGTAAACCATGCATTAAATCGAGATTGAAACTTAAATAATCAGCTTGCTTGGCTTTTTCAGCCGCCACTTTCGCTTCATCTTCGTTGTGGATCCGTCCGAGTAAATTAAGTTTTTCTTTTGAGAAACTTTGCACCCCAATCGATAAGCGCGTGACACCCGCAGCACGGTAAGCACTAAAGTCATCGTGCTCTAGTGTACCTGGGTTGGCTTCCATAGTGATTTCAATATTATCTTCAAAAGGGATTAATGCTTGCGCCCCTTCTAGTATGAGTTGAATTTGGCTCGCATCAAATAACGATGGCGTGCCACCGCCGATAAAGATGGTATGCACCTTTCTACCTTGAACATAAGCCAAGTCTTGTTTTAAATCGTCTAATAACGCATCGACATATTGTTGCTGTGGTAACTCACCATTTTGGCCGTGAGAGTTAAAATCGCAATAAGGGCATTTTTGTACACACCATGGGATATGGATATACAAGCTAAGGGGTGGCAATTGCAATGTCATTTATTGATTATCATCCGTAGTATTGTTCGATGAAATGATACCTTGCGCTTTCATTGCACTCACTAAAAGTTCAAGTGCTTTGCCTCGATGACTGTGGGCATTTTTCTGATCACGAGTTAATTCTGCTGCCGAGCAATCAAAACCTTGCGGGATAAATATCGGGTCATAACCATGGCCTTGCTCGCCTTGTGGGGCATGGTTTATGGTCCCTTCCCATGAGGCTTGGCAAATAATGGGCGTCGGATCTTTTGCATGGCGCATATACACCAGCACACATTGAAACCGGGCATTACGAAGCGTTTCACCTTGCAGTGCATCAAGTAATTTAAGGTAATTGCTGGTTTCAGTGGCACCGGGGCCAGAATAGCGCGCTGAATATATGCCTGGTTGGCCTTGTAATGCATCAACTTCAATACCCGAATCATCTGCAATAGCCGCTTTACCGGTAATTTCAGCGGCATGACGAGCTTTTATTATAGCGTTTTCAACAAACGTGGTGCCTGTCTCTGCAACCTCAGTCACGTTAAATTTATTCTGTGGTAATACTTCAATATTAAATGTTGTCAGCATTTGATCAAATTCGGCAAGTTTGCCTTTGTTGCCACTGGCAAGAACAATTTGTTGTTTCACTGGGGTATGCATAAGTTTTTTTGAGATGAGGATAAATTTGCGGTCATTATACGCTAACAAGGTTGCGATGCGCTACGCTGCTAAGATCCTAGGCCGCTACGCGGATAGTGCGCTTCGCTTCTAGGGCGTGACTTCGTCACTGCTAGGGACAGCTTTCGCTGCTAAGATCCTAGGCCGCTACGCGGATAGTGCGCTTCGCTTCTAGGACGTGACTGCGTCACTGCTAAGGACAGCTTCGCTGCTAAGATCCTAGGCCGCTAAGTGGATAATGCGCTTCGCTTCTAGGACGTGACTGCGTCACTGCTAAGGACAGCTTCGCTGCTAAGATTCTAGGCCGCTAAGTGGATAGTGCGCTCCGCTTCTAGGACGTGACTGCGTCACTGGTAAGGACAGCTTCGCTGCTAAGATTGAGTCGCTGGGCGACTAGGCTGTTGATTTTATAGCCTCTAGCCGCGTAGCGTCCTAGCAGCGCAGCGCTCTAGGCTCTTTCGCTCGATATCGCTCGTTATCGAGATTTTAGGCCTTAATCTACATAGAACTTCTGTTTGAATTTCACCGAGGTATTTAATTGATTTTTGTACTTAATGGCAATGGTGAAATTGACATCTTGATCGTCGCGGTAAGGCACTTCTGCGATGTAATAGATGGATTCGCCTTCACGGATTTCTTTAAAATCAAGCGTCATGCGTGCATCAATTAAGTTGTTGGCGATGCCTGAAATTTCAACCGAGACCGCGGGATGTCCTTCTTGGCTGGTATTTAGCACGGTAATATTGACTAATCCATTGTAACTGCTGCGTTCTATGCCGTAGGTTTTAGCTATTTCAGGGGTAATAAAGGTGCTACTAAGCGCCATGTAATGAATATCAAAATTACCAACTTGTTGCTTTTGTTCTGCGTGAGCATTGCCAATATTGCTGATTGCGATGAGTGACAACAGCAATATTTGTAACAGTGAGCGAGATAAACGCAATGATTGAAACATAATCTGTCCTTAGTGTGCTTGAGCAATAACGTTATTATAGATGAGTCGGCTATAAAAGCGCGGCTATTTCCGCTGGGATAACTTTGGGTTGGCATATTTTAATTTGCTTATGACGACCTTGTTCACCTTTGAGAATATGTACCTGACTTTTAGGGACTTTACAGGCTTTTGCGAGGTACTTAGATAAATAAGCATTTGCTTTACCGTCAATGGGTGGCGCTGTTATGGCTATTTTTAATTCGTTACCGTGTAAGCCGACAATTTGATCGCGGCTTGCTTTGGGTTGTACATAGACAAAAAGCAGCAAGTCACCTTGCTGCTCATCGTTAATATAGCTTACTGGGTTCATTGTTTAACCTCAGCTCGAGATATTAAATTGTTGAAATGGGCTAATTTTAGTTTATTTACCCCAACTCTTAACCCGAGTTGAGGTTGTTTAATTCGACAACTAAATAATTGACCAAAAAGGAATATATTGTGCACACAGCATGTTAATGAAGTTCATTGCAATAAACACCACCAATACCGATAAATCCAAGCCACCCATTGCAGGTATTATTCTACGCACTGGCGCTAAAACCGGTTCTGTTAATTGCGCAATAACCATAACAATAGGGTTATTGTTTTGATTGAACCAGCTTAATACTGCACGAATAAGTAACATCCAAAAAAACAATACGCCCGCTTGTTTTATCACAGAGATAAATGAGAACAATAACAAGGTAAGAATGTCTACAGCAGCACCTGCAATCAAAGTAAGTACTAACATTTTAACTAACACGACAATCAGTGCCAGTAAGATTGATGAAGTATCGATACGTCCTATCGAAGGTAATAGTCGACGCATTGGTGCGATAATAGGCTGTGTCGCTTTAATCACAAATTGACTAAATGGATTGTAAAAATCCGCTCTTGCAAGCTGCAGCATAAAACGAAGAATGACGATCATTAGGTATAAGTCAAACACGGTGTTGACTAAAAAACTCATTGCATTCATGGATATTGCCTTACGTTTATGTAAATTAGTGCCTAAGTTAGTACCTAAATTAGTGCTTAAATAAATGCTTAAATTAACTGATCGCATATTTAACAGTTCAGTTAACTCAGCTGCAATATACCCGATTTTCACTCAGATTTCGTGCGTTTAAGCTGAGTTTTTACTAAAAACTATTTTAGCACTAAAGAGGTTAACGTTAAGTTAAATAATCATTCATCCCATAGCGTTAAAATGTTTTAGCCATCTCTTGGGCTCTGGCAACGCAGTTTGTCATGGCTTGGTCTACCAATTCAACTAAACCGCCTTGCTGGAGCGTTTCAACCGCTCTGGCTGTGGTGCCACCTTTTGACATAACATTCTGACGTAATTCTGTCACCGATAATTGTTGGTTTTGGATCACCATTTGCGCGGCACCTAAAGCGGCCTGTTCAGCAAGGAGTCTTGCTTTGTCCTCAGCCATGCCCATATTGACGCCAGAAGCGATCATTGACTCGATAAACAAGTAGAAATAAGCAGGAGAACTGCCCGCTAGCGCAATCACTTGATCTAATTCTGCTTCTTTATCAACCCAAACTACTTTGCCACCACTTTGCATTAATGTTTCGCAAATGGCCTTATGTTCGGCAGATATACTGTCATCGGCATAAATACCCGTCATACCATAGCCAATTTGAGTAGGGGTATTAGGCATAGTGCGGATAAGCTTGATAGGTTGTTTAAAATAGACCGGATAACGAGACGCCGGAATACCTGCAGCGATAGTGATGATTAACTTATCCGCTAAATCCAGTGAACTTAAGTCTTCACAAACAGATGCCATTAATTGAGGTTTTACGCTTAACACGATCACCTCTGCTGCTTTGGCTGCTGCGTGGTTATCATGGGAAACCTCAATAGCAAAATCTTGCTGCAACGCATCCAATTTACCTTTGCTTGGATTGGTAGCATGAATAAGATCACTAGGATAGCCATGTGTAACTAAGCCACTGATAATGCTACGAGTCATATTGCCCGCACCGATAAAACATACTTTTGCTTGAGTCATTAAGTCTGTATCCAATAAAAGAGTGAATTTATGTCCAATTGCTGTGTATGTTACCTAATTCAGCTCTAGGACGCTACGCTTCCAGGTTCTAGTGTCGCTACGCTGCTAGGGCGGACTACGTCCTGCTAGGATCTAGGGCGTGACTTCGTCACTGCTAGGGTCGCTGCGCTGCTAGAACGGACTACGTCCTGCTAGGCCGCTGCGCGGATAGAGCGCTTCGCTTCTAGGGACAGCTTCGCTGCTAAGATTGAGTCGCTGCGCGACTAGGCTATTGATTGTATAGAATCTAGCCGCGTAGCGTCCTAGCAGCGCAGCGCTCTAGGCTGTTGCTATTGATTGTATAGAATCTAGCCGCGTAGCGTCCTAGCAGCGCAGCGCTCTAGGCTGTTGCTATAGATTGTATAGAATCTAGCCGCGTAGCGTCCTAGCAGCGCAGCGTTCTAGGCTGTTGATTGTATAGCATCTAGCCGCGAAGCGTCCTAGCAGCGTAGCGCTCTAGGCTCTTGCTATAGATTTTATAGCCTCTAGCAGCGCAGCGCTCTAGGCTGTTGATTTTATCTTTGACCAAAGATAGCACTGCCGATGCGCACCATGGTTGATCCGTTAGCGATGGCGATATCCATGTCGCCGCTCATGCCCATAGATAGAGTGTCGACGCTAGGATATTGCTGTTTGAGCTGGTCAAAAAGTTGCTTTAATTGGCTAAATTCTTGTTGTTGAAGTTGTACATCATCAGTGGCGGTTGGGATCGCCATTAATCCGCGCAGTTTAAGGTGGGGCAAGGATGCGATAGTAAGTGCTAACGTGGCGACATCTGCGAAATCTGCAGAATTGATACCCGACTTAGACTCTTCCTGGCTAATATTGACTTGAATACACACGTTTAATGGCGACTTGTTACTCGGACGCTGTTCATGCAAACGTTGGGCTATTTTGCCGCGACTTAAGGTGTGCAGCCAGTCGAAGTGTTCGGCGACAATTTTTGTTTTATTCGATTGCAGCGGGCCTATAAAATGCCATTCTATATCCGGGTAATCTGCCTGTAAGGCGTTAATCTTAGTTTCGCCTTCTTGGACATAGTTTTCACCAAATAAACGTTGCCCCGCTTGATAAGCTGCAATAATGTCACTTATGGGTTTGGTTTTGCTCACCGCCAGTAGGTTTATCTCATCTGGAGAACGTGAACAATTTTGCGCCGCTTGATTAATTCTGCTCTGGGCGATTGATATTCTGTCTGCTATTGTTGTCATAATGTTGGTTTAATGGATGTCTCTACAATGGAAATCACTGAATTACTGGCCTTTAGTGTCAAACACAAAGCATCAGATCTACATCTTTCAGCAGGCGTATCCCCCATGATCCGTGTTGACGGTGAAGTGAGGAAAATTAATTTACCTGCGTTAGATCATCAAGGCGTTCATAGTCTTGTTTATGACATCATGAATGATAAACAACGTAAAGACTATGAAGAACACTTAGAAATCGATTTTTCATTCGAAGTCCCCAATCTAGCTCGCTTTCGTGTTAACGCATTTAATCAGTCTCGTGGTGCAGGCGCGGTATTTCGTACCATTCCTTCTGAAATTTTATCTCTTGAGCAACTTGGTGCACCAGAAATTTTTAAGAAAATTGCCAGTTACCCACGTGGATTGGTATTAGTGACAGGGCCAACGGGGTCGGGTAAATCGACCACATTGGCAGCGATGGTCGACTACGTTAATGAAAATCGACATGAACATATTTTAACCATTGAAGACCCGATAGAATTTGTCCATCAAAACAAACAATGCTTAATCAATCAGCGCGAAGTTCACAAACATACACATAGCTTTAATGCGGCGCTGAGAAGTGCATTGCGTGAAGACCCTGATGTTATTCTTGTGGGTGAAATGCGCGACCTTGAAACCATTCGTTTAGCCATGACGGCCGCAGAAACGGGTCACTTAGTGTTTGGTACTTTGCATACCACCTCGGCAGCCAAAACCATTGACCGTGTGGTCGATGTATTTCCTGAAGGTGAAAAAAGCATGGTACGCACCATGTTGTCAGAGTCACTTCAAGCCGTTATTTCGCAAACATTGATTAAGAAAATTGGTGGTGGCCGAGTGGCCGCACATGAAATTATGATGGGTACACCCGCGATCCGAAATCTTATTCGTGAAGACAAGGTCGCGCAAATGTATTCAGCCATTCAAACGGGTATGTCTCACGGCATGCAAACCCTTGATCAATGCCTGCAAAATTTGGTCAATCGTGGCTTAATTACCCGCGAAGATGCGATGCAGAAAAGTTCGAATAAACAAGCTAATTTCTAAGGAACTGGATCATGGATGTTCGTCCGTTTTTAAATATGATGGTTGAGAAAAAGGCGTCTGACTTATTTATCACCGCCGGTTTTCCACCGAGTGCCAAAATTGACGGTGAGTTACGTCAGCTATCTGAAGACCGATTAACACCAGAGCAATCGCTGATGTTTGTTGAGTCGTTAATGAGTGATATACAAAAGAAAGAGTTTCACGACAGCAGCGAATGCAACTTTGCTTTTGCGGCAAAAGATTTAGGCCGTTTTCGTGTCAGTGCCTTTTGGCAACGAGAATCAGCCGGTTGTGTTATGCGCCGTATCGAAACCCAAATTCCAGAAGTGGATGACTTAAAGCTTCCCGCCATTTTAAAAGATTTGGTCATGAGTAAACGTGGTCTTATCATCATGGTCGGCGGAACAGGTACCGGTAAGTCAACCTCGCTAGCTGCGCTGGTGGGCTACCGAAACGCTCATTCTCGGGGGCATATTCTGACCATTGAAGACCCGGTTGAATTTGTGCATAACCATCGTAAAAGTATTGTTACTCAACGAGAAGTGGGTATTGATACCGACTCATTTGATGCCGCGCTTAAAAGCTCACTGCGCCAAGCGCCAGATGTGATCTTAATTGGTGAAATTCGTACTCAAGAAACCATGGAATTTGCACTGTCGTTTGCCGAAACCGGTCATTTATGTATGGCGACTTTACATGCAAACAACGCCAACCAAGCACTCGATCGTATTATGCATTTGGTGCCAGAAAGTAAGCACAATCAGCTGCTATTTGATTTGTCATTAAATTTACGCGGTATTGTGGCGCAACAGCTTATTCCTAAATCAGATGGAACCGGACGTCGAGCCGCCATTGAGGTGTTAATTAATACTCCACGTGTGGCCAGTTTGATTGCTAAAAACGAGTTGCATTTACTGAAAGAAACCATGGCTAAGTCTCGCGAGCAAGGCATGCAAACGTTTGACCAGGCATTGCTTGATTTATATCTAGAAGGTGAGATCAGTTACGCCGATGCATTACATCATGCCGACTCACCTAATGATTTGCGTTTAATGATTAAATTGCAAAACAACGAAGCGGCTTCATCGGGCGCCATGGAAGGCATTACACTCGATATGGACTAGGCGTGATATGAACAAAATGTTCAGATAGTAAGCCAGTTGGTGGTTTTTTAGAGGTCGAGCGTCACATAATGTGTGTTTTTTTGTTATAATCAACGTTGGATTGTCATTACGGATGCTGTAATGATAAAAGAGGGTTAAATTTCAGCGATTAATCCACTTCGTGTAAGTACATTATACGTTACTAATTTTTATCACGTTTTATAACAATATGTATCAAGGATGTATTATGCAGTTATGGCAAAAAGTCACTGTTTTATCTTCGCTAATCTTGTTTCCATTTTCGGCTTCGGCTGTAAAAGTTACCGATGAAGTCGATATTGGCGGCGCAGTAAGAATCAACTACGGTTGGAAAGATTACGATAATAACTCCAAACTTAAATTTGAACTGTTCCGTGCCGATGTCAACTATAAGAGTAAAGATGGCTTGTTCGCCTCAGCTCAGTATCGTTGGTACGAAAGCATGGATGTAGTGCATCATGCCTACATGGGTTATCAATTTGACGAAGCACAATCAGTACAAGTGGGTGTAACCCAAGTACCATTTGGCTTATTACCTTATGCAGCACATTCATTTTGGTTTGGTGCAACGTATTATCTTGGTTTTGAAGATGATTACGATGCAGGTATCCATTACAAAAATGAAAAAGATGGTTGGCGCTACGACCTAGCTTACTTCACTAATGATGAATACGGTAATGGTGCGCGTGTTGATCGCTACTCATTTGACGTTGCTACAACAGATCAATCTCCATATGAAGAGTCAGGCCAAATCAACGCCCGAGTTGAGCGTGAATTTACTTCTGGTGACGTCACTCATAAGTTAGGTGGCTCATTACAGTTAAGCCAATTAGATTATATGGCCGATATCTCTAGCGTAGATGGTGAAGATGTCGATAGCCTTGCAGCTGCAGCTCATTGGCAACTTGACTGGAAAAAATGGCAATTACAGTTACAGTATATCCATTACGACTATGACGTAAAAGACAGTGAACGTATTACTCTTAGTGCGTTTCAGTTTCCATTCGAAATTGCTGCTGAAGCAGATGTTGCGACAGTTAACTTAGCTAAATCGTTTGATGTCGACTGGGGTCCAATCACTAATGTAAATTGTTACAACGATTACAGCCAAGTGATGGCATCAGGCGACGGGCTAGATGATTCTGTCCAAAACGTGACGGGTTGTGCCATCACTGCTGGTAAGTTTTATTCTTATGTCGACTGGATTGCCGGTAAAAATATGTGGTTTGTTAAAGGCCCAGGTGTGGGTATCGATAATGGCGACACAGCATGGCATTCTCGTTTGAACATCAATGTTGGTTTCTATTTCTAAACATTTTTGATCTCAATAAAAAAGTATTACGTACAATAATGTGATACTTCATTAGGCACCGATAAAGTCATTTATCGGTGCCTTTTAACTTTGAGTCAAGGACAAACTAAAAATGATTAAATACCTAACAGCCATTGGCTTATTCACATTAAGTTCTGCTGCTTTTGCGACCAATTGTCCTGACTACCTCAATGTTGAAGCGCGAAAATTACACTCAACAGAAAACGTTAATTTATGTGAACTCACTCAAGGCAAAGCGGTGTTAATTGTTAACACGGCTTCCCATTGTGGCTTTACACCTCAATTTGAAGCACTTGAAACATTACATAAAGAGTATGCTGACAAAGGATTAGTGGTCATTGGCTTTCCTTCAGATGATTTTTTCCAAGAAGAAAAAGATGAAGCCAAAACCGCCGATGTTTGTTTTATTAATTATGGTGTCACCTTCACCATGGTGGCAACATCAGCCGTTAAAGGCAGCAGTGCTAACTCGGTATTTAAATACCTAGGCGACAACAGTGCTGAACCAAAATGGAATTTCTACAAATATGTTATCTCAGGTGATGGTCAAACCGTACAGCAATTTAATTCGCGGGTTAAACCTGATAGCGATGAACTGAAAAAAGCGATTGAATCAGTTTTGTAATCATTAACTCAAGTGAGTTATTTTACAGCATTCTTTAACTGAGCTCTTTCACTGAGCCCTTTCAATCAGCCGTCTAGCTTAAATAAATATTTACAGAGTGCGGGGTATTTTGATATAAAATCGATACCCAGCACTCTTTATGTTTTAAATGAATGCGATACAATTTTAATTTAAGCTCATGAGTTATTCAGCATGAGATATATTTGTCGATCAAAATCAATAACGGAGAAGATACTTTGGCTAGATTTTCAGGGCTAGATAAAGACACCGGCCATAAAGCACGTGGCAAAACTGGCGTATTACTATTAAATCTAGGTACACCAGATGCGCCAACGGCATCTGCTGTTCGCATTTATTTGGCTGAGTTTTTGGCAGACCCTCGAGTGGTGGAAATTCCAAAACTAATATGGATGATTATTCTTCACGGCATTATTTTGCGTATTCGTCCGGCTAAATCAGCAGCGTTATATCAAAAAGTATGGACCGATGCGGGTTCGCCTTTACTCGATATCAGCCAGCGTCAACAAGCAAAACTAGCTAAACAATTACAAGCACAAGGCTACGATGCCAGTGTGCATTTGGCGATGCGTTATGGATCGCCATCAACGTCGAGCACCTTGCAAGCTATGCACAAACAAGGGGTAGACAACTTAGTGGTTTTGCCTTTGTATCCGCAGTATGCAGCGCCAACAACAGGGTCTGCGTTTGATGCTTTGGCTAAAGAACTGATGAAATGGCGTTATATTCCGGCACTGCATTTTATTAATACCTATCATGACAACAGTGATCTTATCGATGCCCTTGCCGCATCCATTCAAAAAGACTTTGATGAACACGGTAAACCACAAAAATTGGTGATGTCATATCATGGTATGCCAGAGCGAAATCTGCATTTAGGCGATCCCTATTATTGCTTCTGTTTGAAAACGACTCGTTTAGTGGTCGAAAAATTAGGCTTAAGTGAAGACGATTACGTCGCAACATTCCAGTCTCGCTTTGGCAAGGCTAAATGGTTACAACCTTATACCGACGCAACAATAGCCAGCCTACCAGCCAAAGGTATCACCGATATCGCCGTTATTTGCCCAGCATTTAGTGCCGATTGCCTAGAAACCTTAGAAGAAATCAAAGGCGAAAATCGTCACGTATTTGAAGATGCCGGCGGCAAAAACTTCAGATACATCGAATGTTTAAATGATAACGATGACCACATCAACATGATGGCCAATCTGGTAAAACCTTTTCTATAATTATAGGGCGTGACTTCGTCACTGCTAGGGCGCTTCGCTTCTAGGGCGGACGGCGTCCTGCTAGGGCGTGACTCCGTCACTGCTAGGGACAGCTTCGCTGCTAAGATCCTAGGCCGCTACGCGGATAGTGCGCTTCGCTTCTAGGGCGTGACTTCGTCACTGCTAGGGACAGCTTCGCTGCTAAGATTGCGTCGCTGCGCGACTAGGCTGTTGATTTTATAGAATCTAGCCGCGTAGCGTCCTAGCAGCGAAGCGTTCTAGGCATCGAGATCCTAGGCCGCTACGCGGATAGTGCGCTTCGCTTCTAGAGCGGACTGCGTCCTGCTAGAACAGCTTCGCTGCTAAGATTGAGTCGCTGCGCGGCTAGGCTGTTGATTTTATAGAATCTAGCCGCGTAGCGTCCTAGCAGCGCAGCGCTCTAGGCTTTTTCGCCTTTCACTGCTCGCCTCTGCTTTTATGATTTGTTAAACTCAAATAATGTTTCGTCGTTACAGAAATAATATGAGAATAGATCCCAATATCGCATTAGTTTATAGCACTGATAAAGGTCGTATTGATCAACCTAAACCACAAGCTGAAATTCCAACTGGTGACGGCATAGTGCGGATCCACAAAGATACTAAAGGTCGTAAAGGTAAGGGCGTGAGTGTGATAAAAGGGCTCGCATTAGATGACAAAGCCTTAAAAGATCTTGCGCAAAAACTGAAGAAACAATGTGGCTGCGGTGGTACAGTAAAAGACTTCTGCATTGAAGTACAAACCGACAATCGCGAACAAATAAAATCCATATTAGAAAAGTTGAATTTCACAGTGAAATTAGCGGGTGGATGATACATATCGCTGAGACACGATTTGGGAGAGTATATGGATAGCTTCAAAGACCACTTTTTAATTGCCATGCCATCACTAGATGAGACATTTTTTGAACGTGCGGTGATCTACATTTGTGAGCATGATCAAAAGGGTGCCATGGGAATAATGGTTAACCGACCCATTGGCGTTGAAGTTGAAGATCTGCTTGAACAAATGGAATTATATTTATCGCCAGAGTTTTCATTCTCCTTAGACAATCAAGTACTCATTGGCGGCCCTGTGGCGCCCGAACGTGGTTTTGTGCTGCATACGCCTCAAAAACATTGGATCAATAGCACTGAGATCAGTGAAGAGATAATGTTAACTTCTTCACGGGATATATTAGCCGCGATTGGTTCAGATAAATCTCCCGAGCAATTTATTGTTGCCCTTGGCTACGCTGGCTGGAGTAAAGATCAGCTTGAACAAGAAATTGTAGACAATACTTGGTTAACGATTAAAGCCACGCCAGAGTTACTTTTCAACATTGATCATGAACACCTGTGGCAAATGGCGACTCAACAACTTGGTTTTGATATTTGGCAAATGTCTAGTCAAATAGGTCATGCTTAAAAGTAGTTCGCTACGCTTCTAGGGCGGACTACGTCCTGCTAGGATCTAGGGCGTGACTTCGTCACTGCTAGTGTCGCTGCGCTGCTAGAACGGACTACGTCCTGCTAGGATCGCTTCGCTTCTAGGGACAGCTTCGCTGCTAAGATTGAGTCGCTGCGCGACTCGGCTGTTGATTTTATAGCCTCTAGCCGCGTAGCGTCCTAGCAGCGCAGCGCTCTAGGCTGTTGCTCAGATTTTATAGAATCTAGCCGCGTAGCGTCCTAGCAGCGAAGCGTTCTAGGCTGTTGCTCAGATTTTATAGCATCTAGCCGCGAAGCGTCCTAGCAGCGAAGCGCTCTAGGCTGTTGATTTTATAGGCTCTAGCAGCGAAGCGCTCTAGGCTGTTGCTTTAAAGCGATTAAACAAAGAGATAAACATGCAACCACAAACCGTTTTAGGGTTCGACTACGGCACCAAAAGTATTGGTGTCGCTATAGGTCAAGCCATTACTGCTAGTGCCACGCCTTTACTATCAATTAAAGCGGTTGATGGGATCCCTAATTGGGATGATATCGATAAATTATTAAAAGAATGGCAACCAGACCTTGTCGTCGTCGGCCTACCGTTAAATATGGATGGCACCGAACAAGAAATGACTCAACGAGCACGAAAATTTGCTAACCGAATTAACGGTCGTTTTGGGGTTAAAATTGCCACCCAAGATGAACGCTTAACCACTGCCGATGCTAAAGCTCGCTTATTCGAACTCGGTGGCTTTAAAGCGTTAACCAAAGGTCAAATTGATGCGGTTTCAGCGGTATTAATTATCGAAAGTTATTTTGAAAATCAATTTTAATCTAGATCCTAGGCCGCTACGCGGATAGTGCGCTTCGCTTCTAGAGCGGACTTCGTCCTGCTAGGGACAGCTTCGCTGCTAAAATCCTAGGCCGCTACGCGGATAGTGCGCTGCGCTTATAGAGCGGACTTCGTCCTGCTAGGGACAGCTTCGCTGCTAGGATCCTTGTAATGGTCAAGTATTTCTGGAGAGATTTTAAGCCGCTTTTTTTAACTCATTATATTTCTGATGTGGCGTCTTATA